>JBCCFQ010000542.1:0-3461 GCA_039029655.1 Pseudomonadota bacterium
GCATTGCCTGCCTGATGCAACAAGGGCGGCGGTTACTCCGCCGCGGTACGGGGGGCGCCCTCTTGGCCAGCGGCAGGGTTGCCGTAGCGCTGCTCGATATAATCGAGCACCATCTGCTGGCGTAACCAAGGTTTTGAAACATTTGAAGACTTCACGGCGACATTGAGATCTAGCAAAAGAAAAAAACTAAATCGTGAACGCAGAAAAGTCCTTGAAGCGGGCATCGAATTCCAAGTCCGCACAGGAAGCGAGCTTACTGACAACGATTGGAACTACCTTTTTCGATTTTACTGTAACCCCTACCATGTGCGCGGACGCATGCCCTATTTGAGCCAAGATTTTTTCCGAGAACTATCCAGGGTCTTAGGCGACAATTTGGTGGCGTTTATCGCGCACCATGAAGAGCACCCGGTTGCATCCGCTATCTTGCTGCGAGATCAAAGTCGTCTTTATGGTCGTTACTGGGGTAGCGACAAGGAGTACGATAGTCTGCATTTCGAAACTTGCTACTATCGCGGTATTGAATACGCCATTAGTGAAGGACTCACGCACTTCGAACCCGGCACACAAGGAGAGCACAAGTTGATACGCGGATTTCATCCCACCCGCAGTTTTTCCGCCCACTGGATCGCCCATCCCGATTTTGCGAATGCAATCAGCGAGTATCTCGAAAAAGAAAAAACTTGGGTCGACGACTATGTTCAACAATGTGGCGCACATCTTCCGTTTAAGCGCGGATAGTTATGCGAAGATTACCCTTGCTACTGCCCACCGACCCCCCGGATTCATTTCCGCCGGTGGATGAAATTATGGATGAGCCCCATGGACTTCTAGCTGCCGGTGGCGATCTGTCCAGCGACCGTCTCTTGTCTGCTTACCGACAGGGTATTTTTCCTTGGTATGAGGAAGGACAACCCATTTTATGGTGGTGCCCTGACCCCCGTGCGGTGTTTTATTTAGATGAGTTCCACGTGAGTCGCAGCCTACGAAAAACCATACGACAAAAAAAATTTTCTGTCACTGTGGATGAGAACTTCCAAGGAGTAATCGAAGGCTGCGCTAAAGATCGACCCGGGCAGGAGGGCACGTGGATTACCCGAGCGATGAAACTTGCCTACATTGAGCTTCATAATCTGGGGCACGCTCACTCTGTGGAAGTTTGGCGACAAAACGAATTGGTAGGCGGAATCTACGGCGTGTCCATTGGTAAGGCCTTTTTTGGTGAATCCATGTTCTCCAACGCCACAAACGCATCAAAAGTGGCTCTAGACCATTTGGTGCAAGGACTCAAGGGATGGGACTTTGGCGTCATTGACTGCCAAATGGAATCTCAACACTTGAATTCCTTAGGAAGCCGCACCATATCTAGGAAAGCGTTTTCCGGCTTGCTGGAAGATTTGTGCGCAAATCCCGGCCCTATCGGAAAATGGCGGTTTGAATAATTTTTGTGAAAAATCCTGTCGGATGTAGTTTTCAGTTTAACGGGCTAGCACCCTGATTTCCCTGAAAAAGTAATTTGTCAGCGCATGGCTGCCTCTAAGTTTTCTTGTTGCAATGCCGGTGCTGTTTAGGCACTATTCCAGCGGTTTTTTAATGGCTCTAGAGGAGATGTATGCCGAAAGAAGAAGCAATTCAAATGGAAGGTAAAGTGGTTGAAACTTTGCCTAACACCACGTTTCGCGTTGAACTGGAAAACGGTCATGTCGTGACCGCGCATATTTCCGGTAAAATGCGTAAGAACTATATTCGTATTTTGACCGGTGACTCAGTTACCGTGGAACTCACACCCTACGACCTCAGCAAAGGCCGCATCGTTTACCGCGGCAAATAGCCACTTCCTTCTTTTGCGAGGGTTTTTAAATCTCTTGAGGGATTAGCTTTGGCTGACGGGCTTCGGTCTGGATAGTTAATTCGTCGTTGTCATCAACACCAACCCGAACATGTCCGCCGTCGGTTAAATCGCCGAACAGCAAGGCTTCAGCTAAGGGACGCTTGATATTTTCCTGGATGACCCTCGCCATGGGACGGGCACCCATCTTGGGATCGTACCCCTTAGTCGCAATCCATGTGCGAGCCTCATCATCCAACTCAATGGTGACGTTCTTGGACTCAAGCTGAGCTTCCAATTCCACCAGCAGTTTGTCGGCGACCCGAGCAATGGTTCTTTCATCAAGACCGCCAAACTGCACCACTGCGTCCAGACGATTTCTGAACTCTGGGGTGAAGGTCTTCTTAATGGCTTCGCCCCCGTCGGTGGTGTGGTCTTGGGTGGTAAAGCCTATGGAGGCTCGACTCATCTCAGACGCACCCGCATTGGTGGTCATGACGATAATTACGTTTCTGAAATCTGCCTTGCGACCGTTGTTATCGGTAAGCGTGCCATGATCCATCACCTGCAATAGCAGGTTAAACACATCTGGGTGAGCCTTTTCGATTTCATCCAACAACAACACGCAATGAGGGTTCTTGTTGACCGCTTCAGTTAGCAATCCACCTTGGTCATATCCCACGTACCCTGGCGGGGCACCAATAAGACGCGACACCGTGTGACGTTCCATGTACTCAGACATATCGAATCTGACAAGCTCAATACCCATCACCAAGGCAAGCTGTCGCGTAACTTCAGTCTTTCCAACTCCAGTTGGGCCGGCAAACAAGAAAGAACCCACTGGCTTGTCAGTATCGCCCAGGCCAGAACGAGACATCTTGATAGCTGATGACAAAGTCTCAACGGCGGGGTCCTGACCAAAAATAACCAGCTTGAGGTCTCTTTCCAACGTTTCGAGACTGTCTCTGTCTGTTGCCGAAACAGTTTTTGGCGGAATGCGAGCAATCTTGGCAACGATATGCTCCACCTGTTCTACAGTCACCTGCGTGACGCGATTGTCTTCTGGACGCAGTCGCAAACTAGCACCGGCCTCATCGATCACGTCGATGGCCTTGTCCGGCAACTGACGATCATTGATGTACTTGGCAGCCAGCTCAGCCGCGGCGCGAAGCGCGTCTTTGTGATAACTGATACCGTGATGATCCTCAAATCGGGACTGTAAACCTTCTAGGATAGCCACCGTTTCGTCGATGCTGGGTTCTGGAACATCGATCTTTTGAAATCGTCTCGCCAAAGCGTGATCTTTTTCGAAAATGCCTCGATACTCTTCATAAGTCGTGGAGCCAACACATCGAAGCTCGCCGCTGGCCAGCACGGGCTTAATAAGGTTGGAAGCATCCATCACGCCACCGGACGCAGCACCCGCACCAATAACGGTATGAATCTCATCGATGAAAAGAACAGAGTTAGGGATGTTCTTCAATTCCGCAAGCACGGCCTTTAGGCCCCTCCGCCGTTTTATTCACATTTGTTCAGATCCATGACATAATCCCTGATCCCTGTTTCCAAAAAAGGAGTCGAAGAAAATGGCGAGCTATTGTACGACGGATATAAGAAGCCATGGGTTTTGATA
>JBCCFQ010000543.1:0-3458 GCA_039029655.1 Pseudomonadota bacterium
AACAGTTTCGACACATCCGGCATCCATAAAAGGATACAATTCGCCGCACTTACTGAGTTCAACACGTTACAAATGGAGACACGCGTGCGCATTACTGCAATTCTTATTCTGTTTGGCCTGTTTGCATCAACCGCCAATGCTGAAACCCGTTTGCTTAGATTCCCGGACCTACATGGCGACACCGTCGTCTTCACCTATGCCGGTGATCTGTGGCTTGCTAATACGAACGGCAGTGATGTCCGAAGACTCACCTCCCACCCGGGTCAGGAGTTGTTTGCTCGCTTTTCTCCGGATGGACAACATATTGCCTTCACAGGCCAGTATGACGGTGGGGAACAGGTATATGTGGTGCCGGTTGCCGGGGGCGAACCCACACGCCTAACTTGGTACCCCTCTGAGGGACCATTACCCGCACGATGGGGTTATGACCATCAGGTGTATGGCTGGACGCCGGATGGTGAGGCCGTGTTGTTTCGGTCGGTACGGCAAGGGTTTGGTCTGACAGATTCCAGGCTGTACACGGTGAAGATGTCCGGTGGGCTACCCGATGTACTACCGATGACAATCTCTGGGGCAGGCGCATTGTCCCCCGATGGTGATCGGGCGTTGTTCTCACCCTTGTTCCGGGACTTTCGAACTTGGAAGCGTTACCAAGGCGGGTGGGCCCAGGATCTTTACATTTTTGAGTTGGATGGATCAGGGTCAAAAAACATTACCGACCACATACGCACGGACCGTGATCCTATGTGGATGGAAAGCGGCATCTTTTACGTCTCTGACCGCGATGATTATCTAAACATCTACGGTTACGATCTTGAGAGTGAACAAACCCGTCAGCTCACCAGCCACGAAGGCGTTGACGTCCGGTGGGCCACAGATGACGGATCTCATCGAATCATTTACGAACTGGATGGCGCACTCCATGTGCTTAATGTTCGTAGCGGCAATGACCAAAAGCTGACATTCACAGTACCTGCCGACACCGGCTTCGAATTGGGTGAACAGGTTAAGGTAGCTCAACACCTCGAGAGCTTTGATGTCAGCCCCAACGGTGAACGTGTACTCGTGGCTGCAAGAGGTGAAGTGTTTTCTGTGCCTGTGGAACACGGTGTATCCCGTAACTTAACCAATAGTGGTGGTGCTCACGAAAGGGAAGTTGCCTGGTCTGCCAAGGGTGATCGTGTTGCTTGGATATCTGATGCCAGTGGTGAGGAAGAACTTTACGTGGGTGACCATCTCGGCCAGACGGACGCCACTCAAGTCACGTCTGGTTCCACAACCCGACTTTATAGCCCGCTCTTTTCCCCTGACGGCGAACGCATAGCCTACGGCGATTCAGAAGCGAGAATTTTTGTGGTGGACAGCGACGGTGGCAACCCGCGACAGGTAGCGGATGATCCTGGGGGTCCTGCACACGACTTTTCCTGGTCACCGGATTCCCGTTGGTTAGCCTATTCGTTAGCGAACGCCAACGGACAACGATCAATCTATATCTTTGACAGCGAATCCGGTGAGTCAGAGCGAGTCACCGACGACATGTTCAGTGCCTACAACCCCGTGTTTGCACCGGGTGGCGGACAACTCTATTTCTTATCCGACAGGATGTTTGCGCCACAAATCGATTTTGTTGAATGGAACTACGCTAACAATCGAAGAACCGGTATCTATGCACTGATGCTGACTGCAGCGGCTAAGAATCCCTTCGCTCCAAAAAACTTGGAAGGACTACCTAAGGATAAGAAGAACGACAAAAAGGACAACGACAGCAAATCTGACGAGGTAGAAGTGAAGATCGAATTTAATGGGTTGGCAAGCCGAGTGGCCCGAGCACCTATTGAGTTCAACAATATCGGTGGCCTGGCAGCCACCAAAAAACATGTGCTCTTTGTGGCTTTTCCCGCCTTTTACTACGGTCGTCAATCTGAGGGGAGCCCAGAGCTTCGCGCTTACTCCTTGGAAGACAGGGAAGTTATCACCATTGCGAAGAAGGTCGATGACTACGTCTTGGCGGCGGAAGCGAACCAAGTGGTTGTGAACCAAAGCAATGCGCTTAGCCGTTTGGACATTAAAAAAGATGCAAAACCAAAGAAAGCCGATCTCGGCAAACTGACGGCCCAAAGAGTTCGATCCGTTGAGTACGCACAAATATTCGACGAAGTGTGGCGCCGTTATCGTGATCACTTTTATGTAGAGAACATGCACGGCTACGATTGGGTGGCACTGCGTGAACGTTATCGACCGTTGCTCAAACACGTAGCCCATCGCGCAGACCTAAACTATTTGATCGGGGAAATGATTGCGGAGCTGAATGTTGGACACGCCTACATTGCGGGCGGTGACATTGCGAGTACCGAGCGATCAAGAGATGCGTTGTTAGGCGCAACCTTCGAATTGGATGATTCGGCTGGTCTGTACCGTATCGACACAATCTATGCCGGTCAGAATGAAGAAGACCGGTATCGTTCACCCTTAACTGAGCCCGGCATAGACGTGGGTGAGGGTGACTATGTACTCGCCATCAACGGCCGTACGCTGACCGCCGACGTCAATCCTTACTCCTTACTCAAAGGTCTGGGTGGCGGTTTGTTGGAATTGACCATCGCCGATGATGCCCGAGAGAAAAACCGACGCACGGTGCTTGTTAAACCCATCACCAGCGAAAACAGTCTCCTGTACTTAAGCTGGGTGAACAAAAACCGCAACTACGTCACCCAACAAACCGAGGGCAAGATTGGTTACGTACACATACCCGACATGGGTGCCTCAGGCATTTATGAGTTCACCAAGTGGTTTTACGGTCAGATCCGAAAAGAAGGCATGATCATCGACGTGCGTGGCAACGGTGGTGGCAACGTGTCACAAATGGTGATCAACCGTCTTGCCCGAAGTCTGGTGTTCATGGAATACAACCGTGGAATCGACAACTCCGGCACGTATCCAAACGTTGTGTTTAAAGGACCGCTGGTTGCACTACTAGACGAAGACTCCGCCTCCGATGGCGACATCTTCCCCGCGGCTTTCCAAGAACTAGAACTCGGACCTTTGATTGGTAAGCGCAGTTGGGGCGGCATCATTGGTATTACCAACCTTGGCCCATTAATCGATGGTGGGACTGTGTTTGTGCCCCAGTTTGGAACGGCCTCAGCCGAGGGTCAATGGGCCATTGAAGGTGTTGGTGTTAGTCCAGACATTGAGGTAGATAACCCACCCGATGCGGTATTGCGCGGCGAGGACGCACAGCTCGATCGTGGTATTAGAGAAGCTTTGCAGCGGCTTCAAAGTCAGCCAGGAACGTTACCGCCGCGGCCAGCGGATCCGGATAAGACACCGGGGAGTGGTTAACATCGTCAGATTGGCAGCAACAGTCATAGCCGTAAGCTAAGACATCAAAGATAAGACGCAATCGTGACGATCAATCGTCCGCAGAGATGAAACGCTATTGACTATGTGGCTGCGAG
>JBCCFQ010000544.1:0-3457 GCA_039029655.1 Pseudomonadota bacterium
GTCTCTGCTGTATTATGAGGACGTAAACGACCTGGAAACCCGGGTAAACTTCAAGCGTCTGTACAATCTGCCTGAACTGCACAAAGTCTACTGGACGGCGGCCCAGGACATGGCATGGACCGTGACAAGTGATGGCGGCGAGATTGCTGATGTACGGCCGGCCAGCCATGGGGTGGGGACCACCATTGTTGTGGAAGACTTATTTTTTAATACCCCTGCTCGTCGAAAATTCTTAAGGACGGAAAAGACAGAATTCAGCCATTTGCTTAACTTGTTTAGAAAGTTAGCGCTCAGTCGATTCGATGTTGAGTACCGCTTAAGTCACAATGGAAAGTCTCACAGCTTTTTCCCACCGGCAACCAGCCCTGACCATCAACTTGCTCGAATAAGGCAAGTGTTTGGACCGGAGTTTGCTCAAGCAGCTATTCCTTTTCGTAAAGCGCATTCGGCGATTTCTTTGCACGGTTGGCTGGCGGCGCCCACGATTTCCCGAAGCCAAGCGGACCTGCAGTACTTTTTTTTAAATGGTCGATTGATTCGGGACAAACTCATTAGTCACGCCGCCCGGATGGGTTACCAAGATGTTTTGTTTCATGGTCGGCATCCCGCCTACGTTTTGTGTCTAGAAATGGATCCCGCCATGGTGGATGTCAATGCTCATCCGGCAAAATTTGAGGTTCGTTTTAGGGAAAGCAGAGGGGTACACAATTTTGTTTTCCGGAGTATTGAGCAAGCACTGAGTGATACAAAAGCCGATCGAGTGGATACCGAGACCACAGGGCCCGCTGCTCGTATCGTTAGTCTTGAGGCTGTTTCCCCATCCAATGATGCTTACCACTCAAGTCGGTCCATGTCTGACTTGGGTTCTCAGTCCAACCTAAGACTGCAGGATTCCGAGCGTTACTACGATACCCTGAGCAGCGTTCAACCGGCAGCAACGCTAGCACCTGCAGTTTCGTCGGCGGATTATCCCTTGGGAACCGCCTTGGCCCAGGTGCATGGCATTTATATTGTTGCGCAGTCTCAACAAGGCTTAGTGCTGGTGGATATGCACGCTGCGCATGAACGTATTGTGTATGAGCGAATGAAGCGACAATTGGACGAAGCGGGCGTTCAGTCTCAACCATTGTTGGTACCGGAGACGGTGACCGTTGCCGAAAAAGAAGCAGACTTGGTGGAAGAACACAGCGATGTCTTCACTAACCTCGGTCTAGAGCTTCAACGTACCGGTCCCACCACGCTGCGTATTCGCCAAGTTCCGGTCTTGTTGCAGGACGCTGACGTGGCGCAGTTGGTAAAAGACGTGGTCTCCGATCTGCAAACCCATGGCACTAGTCAGCGCATCGCTCAACAAATGAATGAGGTGTTGTCGACTATGGCTTGCCACGGGTCCGCACGTGCCAATCGAAAGCTAACTATTGATGAGATGAATGCCTTATTAAGGGACATGGAGAAAACCCCTCGTTCGGATCAGTGTAATCACGGCCGACCCACATGGACCCACCTTTCTTTGCAAGAGTTAGACAAATTGTTTTTGCGTGGACAGTAAACACAGCACATCTTTACCACCTGCGGTTTTTATCATGGGGCCCACGGGTTGCGGTAAGACCGAAGCCGCTATCCACTGTGCGAAGCATCTTCCGGTGGAGTTGATCAGCGTTGATTCTGCTTTGGTGTATCGAGGCATGGACGTTGGTACCGCGAAACCGGAGCCTGAAACGTTGCGAGCCTATCCTCACCACCTGGTGGATGTTATAGATCCTGGTGAGTCGTACTCTGCAGGGCAGTTTAGGCGAGACGCCCTGAGTCTCATGGAGAATATTACCCAAAAAGGGAACATCCCCCTGTTGGTTGGGGGCACGATGCTTTACTTCAGAGTTTTGCAGCAGGGGTTGGCCGAGCTGCCAACCGCAGACCCTGAGCTACGTCGGCAGTTAGACGATGAGGGGAGTGCTAGGGGATGGAACGTGTTACACAAACGTTTGGCCAGTTTGGATCCGGAGGCGGCGAAACGTATACATCCAAATGATGCTCAACGAATCCAGCGAGCTCTCGAGGTGGTCTTGTCTGGATCGTCCAATCTCAGTGCTCTGCAACGCTCTCAAACGCAAACCGATTTGCCCTTTAGCCTAATCAAGGTCTGTCTTGCGCCAAAAGCTAAGCCAGATCTCCATGATGGTTTAAGAAAACGTTTTAATACAATGATAAATAAAGGTTTTATCGAAGAGGTCAGAGCATTGTTAGGGCGGAAGGACGTGTCCATACACAGTCCCGCCATGCGGGCCGTGGGCTACCGACAATTGAGTCAGTTTTTGGCTGGCACGATAACTCGGGATCAGGCCATTGAGGATGCCATCACCGCAACCCGTCGACTGGCTAAACGCCAAATGACCTGGCTCAGAAAAGAAAAGGGGCTGACTTGGTTTGACGCCTTAGAGCGCAATATTGAGTGCAAAGTGTTGAGTTATGTGAGTCAACAATTGAAAGCGTTTGGGATTCCTTGTGATACACTTCGCCCCTGAAGGCCACGCATGTTGGATAGCAAGGGATCCGCTGTGTGCTTCGCGCGAATAGTCCGTGTTCGCAACCCCTCCATCGCGAAAAGCGAGAGGCCATAAAAGACGAAAAACTATAAGGAGAAACCAATGGCCAAGAGTCAATCCCTGCAGGATCCGTTTTTGAATGTTCTCCGTAAGGAGAAGATTCCGGTATCTATTTACCTCGTAAACGGCATCAAACTCCAGGGACAGGTAGAATCTTTTGATCAATTTGTTGTCTTGTTAAAGAACAGTGTGAGCCAAATGGTCTATAAACACGCCATCTCCACTGTGGTGCCAGCCCGTGCCGTTAAACTGCCACGCAGCGAAGACGCGGAGGGCACTGAAGAAGCCTAATGTTGGGCTACCTATGGAAAAGCTTATTTGTCTGAAGCACCTGTCGAAAAAACCAAAGCACTACTAGTCCATACCGGACTGCACCGCATTAACCCAGAACATATCGCCGAGTTTCAAGAACTTGCGAGGTCTGCCGGTGCCCAGGTGGTGGCCAGTGTGAGTGCCGTTAGACGCACCCCGGATGCCAAGTACTTCATTGGCAGTGGGAAGGTGGAAGAAATTGCAGAAGCTGCCAAGCTCCACTGCGCGGAGCTCATACTGGTGGATCAACACCTCTCCCCAAGTCAGGAACGTAACCTGGAACGGGCGGTAGGTTTGCAAGTCCTGGACAGGAGCGGCCTGATTCTGGATATCTTTGCTAGCCGGGCCCGAAGTTTTGAGGGCAAACTTCAGGTGGAGTTGGCCCAGTTGGGGCATCTTTCCACCCGGTTGATTCGGGGTTGGACTCACTTGGAGCGTCAAAAAGGTGGTATTGGCTTAAGGGGGCCAGGTGAGACCCAGCTGGAAACCGACCGTCGTTTGATCGGTCAACGCATTCGCACCCTAAGGCAGCGGCTGGAAAA
>JBCCFQ010000545.1:0-3456 GCA_039029655.1 Pseudomonadota bacterium
CCAGTCAACGACCGCCTTGTCGAGATCGTCGATTATGGGTTGAAGTAAATCCTTAGGCGCCAGCTTATCCCGAGTCCCTTGTACAAACATCATTGGAACATCCACTTCCGCTAAGTGTTTCGCTTGTTCTGTCCCCGGCTTTTTGGGAGGGTGCAAGGGGAAGCCGAAAAACGCGATTGCGGTAACGCGAGGAACCAACCCTTTGCTCACAGCGAGGGAGGTCATTCGACCACCCATGGATTTGCCACCGGCGACACACTTCATGTCTGGCGCAATTTCCCCAAAACACTCCACGGCAGCGCGGACGGTGTCTAACAACTTGGGCTGCCGGTCTGGTATACGCTTGCCGTACTCCATGTAAGGAAACTGATATCTCAAGGTAGCGATATCCTCATCAAGTAGTGCATCGGCCATTCGCACCATAAAGCTGTGAGACATACCCGCACCTGCTCCGTGGGCAAACACTAAGCCATGCATGCATTCAGCGTTACTGTGAAAAAGAGCCGAAACGGCCTGTTCCGACACCGAAAACGAATGGTTACTGCAAGAGTCGTGAGTCACCGAAGCTTAGTCTTCGGAATAGATACCAACCACCGGATCATCAGCCCCGATGCGATAACCCCGATACATACCCTTGGTGTTGAACGGCATGGCTACGTTTCCGGACACGTCTATTGCAATCACACCACCCGAGCCGCCGGCTTCTTTTAGTGTAGTTGACACAACATAGTCCGCCGCTTCCTCTAGCGTCTCTTCGCGGTAGAGCATTCGAGCACAAATGTCATAGGCAACTACGTAGCGTATAAAGTATTCGCCATGACCCGTGGCTGACACAGCACAACTTTGATTGTTTGCATACGTACCCGCACCAATGATAGGAGAATCACCGACACGACCATAGCGTTTGTTGGTTGTGCCACCCGTCGATGTGGCGGCAGTCAAGTTACCATGCTTATCTAACACCACCGCACCAACAGTGCCGAACTTTTCCAAACCTGGATCGGCTTTTCGACTAACCTTCTTAGACTTTTCCTTCGCCTTTTGCAATTGCTGATATCGATAGTCCGTATTGAAATAGTCATTGGGGACTAACTCCAACTTCTTTTCTTTGGCGAAGGACTCCGCTCCTTCCCCCGACAGCATCACATGGGGTGAATCCGTCATGACCAGACGAGCAAGCTCGATGGGATTCTTTACGTTCGTAACCCCGGATACCGCTCCTGCTTGTAAGGTCTTTCCCTCCATAATTGACGCATCCAATTCGTGGGTTTCTGTGTTGGTATAGACGGCACCTTTGCCGGCATTGAAGAAAGGACTGTCCTCCAGGATCTTCACCGCCGCAATGGCCGCCTCCGTGCTATTGCCTCCGTTGTGAAGGATGACCCAGCCCGCATCGAGGGCGCGGTTGAGGGTCTCTCGAATGGCAGTTTCTTTTTGCTCATCCAGATTGGATCTTAGTATGGTCCCCGCTCCGCCATGGATCACCAATCCAAACGGCGCCTCCTGGGATAACGCAGTGGTGGTGACAAGCAAGCAAAAAAGTAGCGTTATGCGCTCCATCTCTCGGGACTCCTCAAAATCGTGTCGGTAAAGCCAAAAACAAGGTTGGCCAACTATCCTGGAAACGACATCGCCAGGCCCCTTGGATACTACACAATCTTTGCCGCTAGGGACTCTAAAACTGGGAAGCAAACCACAGCGAAAGCCGGATTCTGGGGGTATTCTCATGCAAATACACGATGTTAGAATAGCCGCCCTCCGCACCCTGGTGGGTGTGCATGGCAACATAGGATAACCAGGTCTCAGCCTATGAACATAGTCGAGAAACTTAACAAGATTCGCCATTTTGGTGGGCAAGCCCAAACGCAAGGCATTGACGATGAAACGCTGTGCCGTTTCGCGGAAACGGATCGCAACCTGCGACAAGCGGTTGTTGACGCGAGAGAAGTCTTCAGCGCACTGCGCGAAGAGAACCCGGATTTGTTGCGACTCGATGAAGCAGAACAAATGCGAGTCGTTCAGGGGTCTTTTGTGAACTTCTATCCGGAAGACGGCGTTTGCCCTTATGTTGCAATTGCGGCCAGGGGACCCTGGATGGTGACGTCGAAAGGTGCCGTGCTTTATGACTGTGGCGGCTACGGGATGCTAGGCCTTGGACATGCGCCGCAAAAAATACTGGCCACAATGAATCAAAACCATGTCATGGCCAATGTCATGACACCGAACTTTAGCCAACTGAAACTTGCCGAGGCGCTACAACGCGAAGTCGGGAAGAATCGAAAAGATGGGTGCCCATTTACGAAGTTTGTTTGTGTGAATAGCGGATCGGAATCGGTAACGGTGGGCGCACGATTCAGTGATATCAACGCAAAGAGAATGACGGATCCCGGCGGTCGCCATGCTGGTAAGGAAATTCGTTTTATTTCTTTGGAAAACGGTTTTCACGGTCGAACGGATCGACCATCACAATTCTCTGATTCCTGTTTAGAACGATATACCGATACCCTGGCGAGTTTCCGAGATCGCCCGAAAAACTTGTATACAGTAGCACCCAACGACATCGACGGACTGAAAGAAATTTTCGCGCATGCCGATGCAAACAACGTTTTCATTGAGTCGTTATTTTGCGAGCCTGTCATGGGTGAGGGCAACCCAGGTTTAAGCCTGACGCCTGAGTTCTACGCTACCGCACGGCAACTTACCAAGGATCATGGCGCTTTGTTACTAATAGACTCCATCCAGGCCGGTCTCCGCGCCCAAGGCGTCTTGTCAATTGTGGATTATCCGGGCTTTGAAAACCTGGAACCACCAGACATGGAAACCTACTCCAAAGCCCTCAATGCGGGTCAGTATCCATTGTCCATATTGGCGTTAACAGACTTTGCGGCGGAAATTTATGAAAAAGGCGTCTACGGCAACACTATGACGGCAAACCCTCGAGCGATGGATGTTGCATGCGAAGTGCTGGACAACTTATCTACGGAACTACGAGAAAATATTGTTCTTCGCGGAAAGGAAGCTGTAGAAAAGTTTTCACAATTGGCGGATGAGTTGGATGGTCCAATTACTAAGGTCCAGGGGACCGGCCTACTGTTCAGTGTTGAATTGGATGACTCCTATAAGTGTTACGGCGCACAAAGCACCGAGGAGTACATGAGATTTAAGGGAATCAACGTAATTCATGGCGGCACCAACTCGCTTAGGTTTACACCTTACTTCCATATCAGCTCGGAAGAAATTGACCTGCTGGTGGATAGCACTCGCGATGCGTTGTTAAATGGACCACGTCGTCGAGACAGTGAGAGTGTGGCCAACGATCGCAGAATCGCGTAAAAACTTAGAAAAACGCAGCGTCAGGATTTTTTTGGAAATCGCCCAGATCTGAACTGGATATGTTCCAGGTCTGCATTGCGTGAACAAGAATTCCTTTTTCGTTTCGTTCATCCAGTCCGTCAC
>JBCCFQ010000546.1:0-3446 GCA_039029655.1 Pseudomonadota bacterium
CAAACATCTTGTCAATGACGCCGTCTCGCACCAACATGGAATATCTCCAGGAGCGCTTGCCAAACCCTAAGTCTTCCTTGTTCACCAGCATGCCCATTCCCTCGGTGAATTCCCCGTTACCATCGGGCAAGAACCGAATGTTCCAAGCGTTTTGGTTTTCCTGCCATTCGTTCATGACAAATGCATCATTCACCGAAACACATACGATCTCATCCACACCCAGTGCTTTGAAACGACGCGCCAGCTGGTTAAATCGAGGCACATGGGAGGAAGAGCAGGTGGGCGTGAAAGCACCAGGCAGAGAAAACACCGCCACGGTTTTGCCTTTGAAAACATCGTCGCTGGTGATGTTGGCCCAGTCGGCACCCACGCGGGTTCTGAAGTTGACGGCCGGTACGCGCTGGCCCTCTTTTTGCTGAGTCATTAGATCTCTCCCAAATCAGGTTTAAATGATGGGGGTTATGCTAGTGACCTCAGAAGCTTAAGTGAAATCGATTATTTTGATAACTTCGATAGATACTATCTATTAGACCATCGTTGCGCACTGGTAAGCGTATTGGCCAAAAGACATGCAATAGTCATGGGCCCAACCCCTCCAGGAACAGGCGTGATAAAGCCCGCGCGTTCCTTGGCTGCATCGAATTCCACGTCGCCAATAAGCTTAGATTTTCCATTCTCCCCATCGATACGATTGATACCTACGTCGATAACAATCGCACCTGGTTTTACCCAATCCCCCTTAATCAACTCTGGGCGACCTACCGCAGCAACTAGAACATCGGCAGCACCACAAACTGCAGGCAGATCTCTGGTTCTAGAGTGAGCGATAGTCACGGTGCAGTTTTCTTGCAACAGAAGTGACGCCATGGGCTTACCGACAATATTAGAGCGACCAACAATAACCGCATTCATCCCCGATAAACTCTCGGCGCAGTCCTTGATCATCATGCTGCAACCCAATGGAGTGCATGGAACAAAGGCCTCTTCACCCGTGGTCAGTCTACCCACGTTGTAAATATGAAAACCATCGACATCTTTATCTGGGGATATTGCATTAATGACCAGTTGCTCATCAATGTGATCCGGCAAGGGCAATTGAACCAATATGCCGTGAACATCACTGTCATTGTTTAGTAGTTCCACTAACGACAATAGTTCCTCAGCGCTGATAGTTTCCGGCAACTCATGGGTGTAAGAACGAAAACCCACGGCTTGAGCCTGTTTCCCTTTGTTTCTCACATAAACTTGGCTAGCTGGATCGCTACCCACTATCACAACGGCTAAACCTGGAACAACGCTTTTTTCAGCAACCAGTACAGCGGTGTCGGTTTTGATTTGTTCACGCAGAGCCTCCGCACGAGCCTTACCATCAATTATTGTTGCCATTTCTTAGCACCCTTGAGATCACGTGGTTCAGACGATCACTATTGTGACGTAACCGTCGCGTGGTTGTTTTTCCCATTCGAATTGGAATGTTCCCCCAGCGACTGTGTATTTAAGATAACGCGTCGGAGACACCAAAGATCTCCATTAACAGTGCAGCCCTCATCCACATTCCGTTTCTTTCTTGCCGCCAATACATAGCCCGCTTATCTTGATCCACGGTTGGATCGATTTCCGGCCCTCGGGGTAAAGGGTGCATCACAATTGCTTCATCATGCATAAGACCGATGGTTTCCGGATTGACGCAATACTCGGACAGGTCGATTACGTCAGACTCACCCTGAGTGTCCCATTCGGCTTGAATGCGTGTGACGTATAAAGCATCAATGTTCGGGAGCTCAGGTCTCAAAGTATCCGTTTCACGATAACCGATGCCTTCCTTATCCAAGAATCCTTTGACGTCAGACTCCATAGCAAAGGCCGGCGGTGCTATGAATACGATGGATACGCCGGGATAGTGCTTAAGCAAGCGGCACAAAGAACGTACAGTGCGACCTCGCTTTAGATCGCCCATCATGGCAATGGTTTTACCCTCAATACCACTCCGATCCGCAAAGCTTCGTTGTAGTGTATAGATGTCCAAGAGTGCCTGGGTCGGATGTTGGTCGCTGCCACTACCCGCGTTTATGACAGGAACTGGCCGGGGTATGCGATCCATAAGCTCCGCAGCTTCTTTGGCGCGTCCGGCGTGGGGCGAGCGCATGATGATGACATCAACATAGGAGCTAAACGTACGGATGCTATCTGCAAAGGACTCGCCTTTGACTTCGGAGGATGTGGATCTATCACGAATCTCGCTAGTCCGAATCCCCAATACATGGCAGGCGTTATTGAAGGACAAAAAAGTGCGGGTTGATGGCTGGGTGAAATACAACATGGCGCGCCTGTGAGCCAGTAAGGTCTGTAGACGCCGACTGCCCTCCACAGATTTGGCCAAAGTTCTTATTTTTGTGGCTAATTCGCATAATCGATCTAAGCTCGCGCGCTCAAATTGGCGAGGGTCGATCACATGGAAAATGTCTGATCTGTTTATCTCTACCACTGAGGCTTAAGCTCGTAAAAAAATTTCGCTATTATAGTCATGTAACTGCGGGTTGCGAGAGTTATGCCATTATTTTTCCATGGTTACCTTCAGTCGATGCAATGCGGCTGCCGATGGTGCCGCGAAATCCTTTATCCACCGACTATAGATGCCCTGGATAGGCGCTATGTTCAGGTAGTTCCATCGACACCTGCCCTCACGCTTCACAATGATCAACTCAGATTGATCCAGCACCCGTAGATGCAGCATCACCGTGCATCGATCCAACTTAGGCAGTAGAGCGCAAATCTCACCCGTGTTGAGTGGCCCCTTACGCAAAGCATCCAAAATGCGACGACGATCGGTGTTGGCCAATGCCTTGAAAACGTGGTCATCACGTTCGACTTTACCTGACCGCCGCGCTGCTACTTGATTTTTTGGCTTCATTCTAATATGTTATATTTTTATAACATATAAAACAAGCATACCGAGGCCATCATGGACAGAAATTTCACGCTGCATACAACGATCAACAAACCCAAAGCGGAGGTTTTCCAGGCTGTGTCAGACAAGGAGTACTTAAGCCAATACTTTGTGCACAAAACCAGCGGCTCAATCACCCCAGGAGAGACCGTGGTGTGGTCCTGGGAAAAATGGGGAGATCATCCCATCACGGTCATTGACGTGGTGAACAACGAGAAAATCGTGTTCACTTTGAACTCGGTGCACTGGAAAAAATCCGAATCTGACAGTTATGACGTCACTGTCACGTTCGAATTCGAAGAACTCAACCCCAACAAGACGATGGTGACAGTTTCAGAACAAGGCTGGAAAACCGATAGCGACGGCTACAAAGCCTCCCACGAAAACTGTGGTGGCTGGCAGCACATGTTGATGTGTCTGAAGGGGTATTTGGAGCATGGGGTGGATTTGAGGAAGTAGTCGGCGACTACTGTGGCTTGTTTCTGGTGAATGGTGGCTG
>JBCCFQ010000547.1:0-3426 GCA_039029655.1 Pseudomonadota bacterium
CAGGGACCACCAAGTCCCATACAAATTACCACTGATATTGGCGAAGCCCACCGAGCACTTCCAGCTTATCAAACAGGCGGGCGTACCGATTTGGCGTTGGGATGAGGTTAGCCGATGGCAAGAAAGCCGCGGCCACTGCGATGTCAGCGACTCATATTCAAATAGCCTAATACAAGTTCCATGTCACCAGTCATTGAGAGATAATGAATTGAGCTTCATCACTAACACCCTTAAGCGAATAGTCGGAAAGTAAATTGGCCAAACCCCAAAACCAGGTTGAAGTAGTACCCATTCGAGAATTCGATTCGTACAAGAGGGACTGGGATAGACTGAGTCAGGAATTAACAAACACCCACCCATTGTTTGACTCAAGCTTCGTAGCCCCGCTAATAGACTCATTTGCAAATGACGATGACAAGCTGGCTGTTGTGAGATCTGGTGACGAGGCAACGGCAATCTTGCCCTTGAGTAGAGGCACACTGAGCTGGCAAAGTTGGCTTCCCGCCCAAACACAGGTGTCTCCGGTACTCATCAGAGAGATTCCATCGTTGTTCCAGTTTGGCCCTGGTGTTTCGTTGTCTTTCGACCTGATGTGTCAAGATCCTCGTTACTCACCGTGGCTCGATAGACTCACGCACGATTACGCCAGCACATCGTTAGTACACTCCACTACGATGAGCATTGATCTCGCTGGAAGTTTTGACGATTACTGGAAGCAACGATCTAGAAATCTCCGCGACAACATGAAACGAAAATTCAAAAAACCGCGCAAAGCGGACGTCGAGGTAACAATGAAGGTCGTCACCCATCCCGATGATATGCGAGCCGCTATTGAGGCATACGGTGAGTTGGAAAGCGCGGGTTGGAAAGCAAAACAAAACACCAACGTTAGCATTAATAACAAGCAGGGCAAGTTTTACTTAAGCGTGCTGACGAACTTCGCAGAGAAACAGCAAGCTGCCGTTTATGAGCTGTATCTAAATGAGAACTTAGGCGCTTCAAAACTTACGATCGCAAATGACCTTATGATCATTAATTTAAAAAAGGCTTATAACGAGAGTTTGTCGGAATTCTCACCCGGTCGATTGCTCGACTACTTACAACTAAAACGTGAGTTCGAACGAAAAAAGCATCAGGTAATGGAGTTTTATACCAACGCAACGAGGGATCAACTTAGCTGGTCCACAAACAGTCGAAACATCGCGCACTACACCCTGTTTAGAAATAGACCGACCGCCTTGGCCAACCGTTTCAGGGGCTATCTAAAAGACCTCGCGCGAAAAGGCTAATCTATAGATTCGCCTTTTGCCAAAAGCTTATTGCGTAAACCTGGCAAGGGGTAACCCAATTTGTATGCAGCTTTGGCATGCTTTGCCGCATCCGCTAGTTCACCTAAGTCGAACAGGGCAAGGCCAAGGTTGTAGTGAATCTCCGCAGACTCTGGTGCCAGAGCGAGAGCAGAACGGTACTTGACAACCGCTTCATCGTAATCACCAATCTGGTGCAAGAATATTCCATAAATCATCTTGACCATGCCGTCCGAGGGATTAAACCGCATTGCCCGCTCAAAATAACACTCTGCAGAATACTGCGCACCGGGAGGTGGCGACTGTTTGCTCTTAATTTGGTATCTCGCCATTGAATGAAGAGCGCGATGATGATTGGGAAAGGCTCGCAGTGTGTAGTCAATATCGTGACCCGGTTTTACGGCCGTCTGTCCACGCGTGAGGGATTCAACCTGAGCAGTGAAATGCGCACGTACGACAATGGGCATCTTTTCTGCTCTATGTTGGGCATTGGTGTAATCGAAAGGTCCGTAGTGATTATTTAAATTCCCACAGTCCATCAGATCGCTGCCATAAACGGCAGACGACAGCCCAATCATAATCGGCAAAAACAAAGATAAAACGAGCTCTTTTGTCATGATGCCATTATATTAGGCCACAGCCATTGTTGAAAAGGACCAAAGTCCTTGCCTTTTAAAAACAATGAGTTAGGATACGCATCTCGAGCTTTTGTCAAATTTTTGTATGAACCTGGGATGAACCGAAGTCGCACTTTGAATAAGGCGCGTAGAGAACCTTGAATATGAGAACTTTCACTGGGTGGCAAGGCAGCGCGTCAACAGCTCACCAAAGACTACTTTCGTCGGATCGAAAATGGGTAGCGTTAACCGGCGGGTCGCAAACCTATGGCCTGCTGGTTGATAATGGTCACTGCTACGGTGCTAACGACGAACCAATTAAGTCAACTATCATTGGTAATTTCGAGTGGCGTCTTCCCGAATTCCAACGTCACAGCAATGCCGCCGGACATGCCGCCACACTGGTCAAGGCCTATCAGGAACACGGGACGGGCTGTGTGGAACTTCTAACTGGTCACTTTGCGCTGGCCATAATTGATTCATCTGCCAACCAGAGCCTCTTGTGCGTGGATCACTTTGCGACGATTCCGATTTACTATGTCAATGACCGCGGTAACTTGTTCTTCAGCACAAACATTTCTGACTTGCGCAAACTCGCCGACATACAGCCTCGTATCGACCCCCAAGCACTCTACAACTACCTCTACTTTCATTGTGTTCCAAGTCCGGGAACGGTTTTCCCAACGATTCAAAAGACCCGCGCTGCCAGCCTTGTGCTGACCGAAAATGGATCAACCAAACCTTCAAAGTATTGGCTACCGAACTTTCAAACAACCCACTTGCCAGACGCTAAGTGGAAAAAAGCGCTGATGGAAAAACTCGACACTGCAGTGCGCCGTTGTAGTCCCTCACATACAACGGGCTCCTTCTTAAGCGGTGGATTGGACAGCTCCACAATATCGGGGGTGTTGAAACACAATGAACCAAACGCAAGGGCCTTCTCCATTGGTTTCGATGAAGATGGTTACGACGAAATGGAGTATGCTCGAATCGCGGCCAAACACTTTGGCATTGAGCTAGTAGAGTACTATGTAACCGCCGACGATGTGGCTGATGCGTTTCCTCTGATTGCGAGCGCTTATGACGAACCCTTCGGCAATTCCTCAGCAATCCCCACTTTTTTCTGTGCAAAGTTAGCGAAATCCAATGGTGCAGACAAATTGCTGGCAGGTGATGGTGGCGACGAACTGTTTGCTGGAAACACTCGCTACCGCAAACAACAGATTTTCAATCACTACGGAAAGATTCCATCTCTGTTGCGCACCGCTCTGTTGGAGCCTTTAGGGCTTAAGTTACCAACGCGCCACCTTTTTCCTAGCAAACTCAGGAGTTACATCTCGCAGGCAAAGATACCGATGCCAGAACGACTGGAAACTTACAACCTTCTAGAGAGAGAGACCTTGACGCAAATGTTTCACCCAGAGTTTCTGGAAACAATAGACCATAGACAGCCCAGGGATTTGCAACGCGATGTTTTTCACGAGGTTGAAGATGCCGACTTC
>JBCCFQ010000548.1:0-3426 GCA_039029655.1 Pseudomonadota bacterium
GCATCCTCATGATCAGGATCTAGATCCAAAGCCTGATCATAACTCGCGATAGCTTCATCAAAGTACTGCGGACCTTGTCGCGCCAGCGCATTACCTCGGTTGTAATGCGCCGTTACGGTCGTGTCATTACTCCATAATTCAGCGCTATCCGCATAGTCACCGTTGTGATACTTGGCGACGGCCTTCCAGTTGGGATTGTCGAATAACTCTGCCGCCACTTCCGGATTCTCTTCAGCCATGGCGTCGGCACCTTGCTGATCTTTAGTTCTCCATAAATCTCGCCACTCCAAGGCGTGACTTGGCTGGGCCAGAGGCAGACAAATTACCAGCAATACAATGGGAATCACGCCTCGGCGAAATGCCAATGCCACCAAAGGCAAAGCCGCGAGTAACAACCATGGACCTTCTTCCCGCCACACATCGGTCTTCAATCCAGCCTGGACTTCACCCACTTCACGAGCGGCCATGTTCTGAAGCAATGCAAGTAAATCGCTGTTGCCGGCACCGAGAATCTGAAACCCGCCTTGGCCTCGTTCCGCGACTTTTCTCAACTCCTCTGTGTTAAGTTTTGTCACCACCACTTCGCCAGATTTATCTGTAATAAATCCACCGGACTGACTGGGTATAGGAGCTCCTGCCACGGTACCTACGCCCAACACGGACACACGATGACCAGCCTGTTTCAAGTCATCCAAAATCTCATCAATATCGACACCATCTATCCCATCGGTAATGAGCAACACATGCCCAGGACCGGCGTCGCTTTGAGTCAACAATTCTCGGGCTTCCTCTAGTGCTAGATCGGGTCGGGTACCTTGTTCGGGCATCAAATCGGTTTCCAATACTGGCACCAACGATGCAATGGTATCTGTATCTTGGGTGAGGGGTGTTACCACAAAGGCTTGAGCCGCGTACACAATCAACGCCGTCTGTCCGTCTGGTCTTCGACGTAAGAGGTCGCGAATCTTGTGTCGGGCTCGAGTCAATCGATTGGGTTTTGTGTCCCCCGCGTCCATGGAGCGAGACAGATCCAACACCACGACCAAGGGGTCTTGAGTACCATACACAGGCTGTGGCCAACGCTGCCAAACCGGTCCAGCCATGGCCACAATCAAAAGTACCGCGATTAAGCCAAACACGACAGGAGACCAAAATTGACGAACACCAACAGAGTGACTCTTCATAACGTGTTTGATCAATGCAGGATCGATAACTTTTTCCCATAATCCGCCCGACCTTTGCATCCGAATCCATCGCCACAGCAAGAACAACAGTGGCAAAAGGGCCAAAAGCCAAAGCGGTCTCAGAAAGTGGAATTCGCTAAACACGCTGGCCTAGTCCAAATCCTAGAAATCTCAAAAGAATAGGTAACCCGAGAATTGTCGCCGCCCCCAAAAACCATGGGAACAAAGCACGCCTAGGTCTAAATCCCTGACTGTCCTCTACTACCGGTTCGAGCTCATCCAAAATAGAGTAAATATCTTCTAGTTCTGCAGTGTCCCTAGCGCGAAAGTACTGGCCACCGGTGATGTCAGCGATGGCTCTCAAAGTATCTTCATCCAAATCCGCAGACGGCCGAATCTTTCGCCGGCCAAACAAACTATTGACTTCGATTTCGTCAGCACCAATACCAATGGTGTAAATTTTCAAGTCATCCTGAGCGGCAAGCTGCGCCGCTCGCAGCGGTTCAATGACGCCGGCGGTGTTGGCACCGTCTGTCAGCAAAACCAACACTCTATCCCCATCTTGATTTTCGTCCCGACTTTCTCGAAAGCGCTTAACGGCTAAACCAATGACATCACCAATGGCGGTTTCCACACCGGCAAGACCAATGACCGCCTCATACAAGAGGGTTTGCACCGTGTCTCTATCGAAGGTCAATGGTGCTTGTAAATACGCTTGCCGGCCAAACAACAACAAACCGATTCGATCACCCTCGCGTCTGGAGATAAACTCGCCCGCCACCGCTTTGGTCGCGGCGAGTCGATTAACATTGCGGCCATTCAGTGCAAAGTCCGATGCCTCCATACTGGCGGATAAGTCCACGGCTAACATGATGTCACGACCACTGACAGGCGGGGTGGCAAGGTCCCCCAGCCACTGGGGTCTTGCTGCGGCCAGCACCAAGAAAATCCACGCTATTGACGCCAACCAGATCAGATATCGTTGGGTGGGACGTTTTTGCTGGTCTCTTTGGAATCTCTGTAAGTCCTCGTAAAAGGGCACCACCAAGGAGGCCTGTTGATCTGCAGAGGTTGGACGCAACGTCAGGCGGGCCACCAGTGCCAACGGCAACACAACCAAGACCCAAGGCCATGCAAAGCTAATCACCGATTTTGCTCCGCGGGGAGTGCACTGTCGAGCCAACCCCGTACCAACTCCAACATGGCATTGCCATCAGCATCGACGGTTTTTTTGTAAGGCAGATCGGTAAAGCCACGACCCACTTCTGAGTCGAAGCGATAAACGCAATCGTCTGGAACGAAACTATCCAATAAGCGTAACCACTCATTCCCCGTGATGGCCGCCACTTGAGGTCGATGACCTAACCTGATCGTGGCCAAGCGCAGCATCCTGGACAAGGACACTGCCAGTTCTCTTGAATCCTCCGTTACGGCAAACTCCTGCGCCACGGATTGCAGCTCTTGTCGCAAGTAGACCAAAGGATCCTGGTTCCTCTTGTACAGCCGCCATCCCAGAAACAAAACAGACATCAATAGCAACAGCAATAGGATCCACCAACCCCAAGCCAGAGGCCACCATGAAACGGCATCCGGAAGATGAATGTCTCTAAGGGGCAGCTCGTTAGGATCCATTACGTCTTCTCCCACCCAGTGCATCCGCCAAAAGCCGAACCGGATTTTGGTCGGTTCGACAAGGTAAAAACGCCGTGCGATGAAAACGACAAAGGCGTTCGATGGTTCGCGACCTCTGAGTGAACTGGTCCTTGTAGGCAGATCGGCGCATTGCGAATGCGGTATCAAGCAACAGTTCTTCTTCGCCGTTGCTGACTTTGTATCGTCCGGGGGGTGGCAACTCGGCCTCCAACGGATCATAGACAAACATTAACACCACATCGTTTTTTCTAGAAAGCTCGGTGATGTGTTTTTCGGTTTGTTGATCCAAACCACGAAAGTCACTGATCAGAAGCAAAAGACTGCCGGGCCGCGCAACACGTCTTAGCCGAACAATTTGGGCGGTTAGCGAGTCTTCGTTACTTCTAGGCTCTGGACCGAATTGATGCATTTCTACTAGGTGATGAATAAACTGAAGGACGCCTCGATTACCTCTTTTTGGACGAACTTCACGATGGCGGTTTTCGGAAAATACAAAACCACCCAACCGGTCACCGTAGTTATGAGCACACCAGGCTACCAGCGCCGCCGTGTCAGCCGCCATGACTGACTTAAACATACCACGGGTGGC
>JBCCFQ010000549.1:0-3418 GCA_039029655.1 Pseudomonadota bacterium
GTCCCCAGTATTGAACAACAACTGGCGAGCTTTTGCTTGATACCCAGACCAAAACACGTGCGCACCGAGGCCACCACCGCCTATGTGTCACTCACAGACAGCACTCAGTTTGAATTCGACCTAACCGACATTAAGCAGATCAGTGTGGCCGCTCGAATTGTTGGAGAAGTTAATTTGGTGGCTCAAGCTCGAGTCAAGTGGGGACAAGCCATCCCATTTTTTGGCAGCTGTAAAACCATCGGTTCCGACTCAGGAACCATCGAGGTTTCCCTACCCTTCATATTGAATGCCACTGCAGACTTAGACTTGGATTTGGACTACGACCCCGAGCGGGTTGCCTTGGTGGTGGACAAACACGCTAGCCTAGACGCTCAAGTGAATTTTTATTCCGGAGATATTGATCCTGATTTTGGTGACCTATCCATTACTGATGTCCTGATCGAGTTATTTGAAGGAACCATGCTGGACGAGCTGGAATCAGCGGCCAGGGATGAGCTGCGACGATCCGTTGCAGCGCTTAACTTCCGCTTGGATGGCAAAAACACGCTTGGCCAAATAGACCCGAATATTGAGGCGTTTAATCAACCCACCACTTTTCTGCTGGAGCAAGACGAGGACGACCTACCCTTAGTCAGATCTTTGTTGGATGAACTGGGGTTACCGGATCTGGTTATTCACTTGGTCGAGAATCGAGGTATAGAAATTTTGGGGGAACTGGCCGCACTCAATGAAGATTCGCGACGACAATATCTTGGGGAACTTGGAGCCGGTCTCGCCTGTGATGCGATACTCAGCAAGTACCAAACCCCTATGGCAAACAAACCCCTTTATCAAGCCATTGGTGGACAATGCAGGGTCGGCCAACTTGGGCAAAATGGCAGCTTCTTTAGCGACCATGAATGCAATGACCCCGTGGCTTTTGAACCCACCGACCTAGACGCCTATTGCACCAGCAGAGCGTCCCAGCAAGCGGGTGAACTATTGGGTAATGCGGCGGCCTGGGATCACCAACCGGATCAAATCAACAATCCCTTGCCGGACGTCAGATCACTGCCGTGGACCCTACAACCGGGACCCACCCTGGATTTGGGTGTGGCCTCTTTACGCGGCAGCCACCAGCCGTTTTCCAAACAACTTGAATATAAACGCGTAGAAAACACAGAGCGTGGAAATGGCCAATGCGCACTTGAAATGCGTGTTTACAAAAAGGATTTGAGCGCTACCAATCTAAAACCGCTGATGGCGATTCACGGTGGCACTTGGCAACACCGCGGATTCTCGTTTCTCGGACTGGAATCAACCGTGGCACGGTTTACAGAGGACGACTACATTGTCTTCGTGCCTTTCTACCGATTGGTGGGAGATTCTGATGGCAACGAGGAATGTAACGGCGTCACTTGGAAAGAAGTTGTGGCGGACGTCGAGGATGCGCTGAGCTGGATTGAGCAAAACGGCATCCGACTTGGAGCACAATCCATGCCCGTCACTCTATTTGGACAGTCTGCCGGCGCCCATCTTGCCGCCTGGCTAAGCAGCTACAGAAGTGACAGTGTGGAGCGTGCCCTGTTGATGTACCCACCTCTGGACACCATCGACTTTCTAAATGGTGCATTACCAGAAGATGGCCCCTACTCCGCGTTTCGAGGCTTTGGACTGCGCTCATTGGTTCGTTTCTTTGGGGCCAATCGCGGTTTGGCTTCAGTGGATCTACGACAACTAGATCCACAACTGAAAAAATCGGCGGTCCTAGCCGATCCCAACGCAAACATTCCTGACCAAGTTTTTAATGAGAACCTGGCAGCGCTAGAGCCATTTGCCAGACCCTGTTTAGATGTAGACGGTGAGGCAGAACTGGCTTGTCTAAAACAAGAACTGGCGGAGTTCTTGGCACGCAATAGCTTCTTCGATGAACTAGATCAAGTGCCTGTGTTTGTCCTACATGGTACTGCTGACGACTTGGTGCCTTATCAACAAGCAGTGGAACTGTGCTCAGCTCGAAGCGGCGCTTCATCATCCGGTGTTGGCTCATCGCCATTGACCCAACTTGGTTGCGGCGCCGACAGTTTGGCTAACATCATCATGGACGCGGAGCATGCACTGGACCTTGGACCCTGCATTGGCCCCCTGTGTCCCGCAGGAAATGCCATTGACCCAAGTCGGGGGGCAGTAGATTTGGCACTGTCCGATGCCTACGCCTGGTTGGGCTTAAGTCGTCCCCAACCCGCACCTAGCACAAAGCTACTTCCTTTGAAGAATGCATCAGAAAGCGATGCTACGGACATTGCTCTGTTGTTGGATGGTGAACGAATTCAAGTGGCGTTTTGGGACGCCCAGTCCGGCATGAGTCAAGGGCTGTGGTCTCCCCTACCTGAAGGGTGGATTTTGACTGCGTCTGAAGCACTGACAGAAAAGCGCGTTGGCCTATTGACTCACAAAGACGGTGTCCATCGATTTGTCGTAGGTAGCATCGGCCAAAACACCCTATTTAATCAGTACCCCATGGGTACAGGCTGGATCAGCACCGACGTTGTATCTCTAAGCGGTGAACGAACTGCCTTTTTGGCGACGAGAATCAGCGACGACTTACCCGTCATTGAAATCAAAACGCTTCAGGGGGATCAGCGCCAAAGACTACTCTATCCATTCAACAAACAATGGTTAGTAAAAAACATCACCGTCGTAGAAAACAACGGCCAAACTCAGCTAGCGGCCCTTGCCACACACAGGGAGCACAGGCATGCGGCCGTACAGGTATTCGACGTAGACGAAGGAACCAACCTAGGTATGATTTTTCCTGTTGCAGGCCAGTGGCGAGCTAAGAAAATCGCAGCACTGACATCCAACAGGCTGGCGGTGACTTTGTTTAACAACGAGAGTGGGATGGACATCATCCAGGTGTTTGATGTTGGCTCACGTGATTTGATTCAAAACATCTATCCAATTGGCTCTGGCAGTGGTCAATGGATTATGCACACTCTCAGCGACTTAGACGGCGACCTGGCCATTGCCTCAACGCTTAGAGATTCCGGTTCAGTGTTGGTACAAGCCAAGAACAGTAATACCGGCCAGGTGCTAAGAAACCACTGGTTTATTCCCACTCCTTGGTACTACCAACAAGGTTTCGGTGTTTTGGGAGACATCAACGGCAACGGCGCATCAGATTTGGCGATACTCCTAGAAGATCATGACAGCGGAGACAGAATGATCCAGATCAGAGATGGACTATCTAACACGGTGCTAAACAACTTGAGGCTGAGTCCATAATACTTTAAACCTAAAGTTTATTGCGTTAGCATGGGTTAGTCTCATATTTCGGGGGAAGCTGCGCTGGAGATAAATACCCTGGGGCTTGTGGTATTTGGCTTGTACCTGGTCACCATCATTGTTATTGGCTTATGGGCTTCTCGCTACCAGAACA
>JBCCFQ010000550.1:0-3416 GCA_039029655.1 Pseudomonadota bacterium
CTTTTGCGAAACAAGGAAAGTTTCGTACTTTGGCTCGATCACGGCTTAACAATCAATTGGAATCATACATCCAGGATTCGCAAAAACTGTCCAACGAAGCGGTCTTCGCAAAGGCCCAAGATGTATTGGCCCAGGCGGATAAACTGACGAGTAAAGGCCCTCGCCTGTCAGCTCAGATAAAAACCGTACGAGGACTCTTAGAAGTCGCCAGAGTACCCGTTAGAGTTCGCCTACAATCAGACAACATCACCAATGTGGTGATGTACCAAATCGGTCGATTTGGCGCATTTGAAAACCATGAATTGGATTTGATACCGGGTACCTATACGGTGCTTGGCACCCGCTCTGGATATCGGGATGTTCGATTGAGTTTAGTGGTTCGACCTGGGGTTGAACCTGCGCCGTTTTTGGTGCGTTGTGAGGACAAGATTTGAGCCAGAACGAAGACAATCTAGATCAACCTCAAGGTTCTTTGGAAGAAACCATTGAACCGGTCGCCTTTCAACCCAGCTCAGCGTCAGCTACAGATGACGAAGGCAGACGTATACGGCCTTTTGCCATCGTGCTGGGTGTTGTCGGCGTGCTACTGGGAACGGTCTTATGGTTTGTCTTTTCTGCAAAGGCTGTACTCATTACCGTCGACCCGGCGCCAGACACACTGGCGGTGGAAGGCGGTTCGCTAAAATTTGAGTTGGGTGGTCGCCATATGCTTCGCAAAGGAAGTTATACGGTGACGGCAACCAAGGAGGGATTTCACCCCTTGGAGCAAGTCTTTGAAGTGGGTGACGCGCAAAACCAGGAGCTGGTGTTTGATCTCAAAATGTTACCTGGACGTTTGAGCTTTGAGACCGACCCTGGCGTTGTCACAGTGGTTATCAATGAGGAAGACAAAGGCGAGACAGATTTTTTGGAGCTTGACCGCGGTGAGTACACGGTCCTGCTCCGAGCCAACGGTTATTTGGACTACGAGACACAAATCGCCATTGAAGGTAAACACGTAGAACAAACCATTAGCGCAAGCTTAACGCCAGCTTGGGCACCGGTGACCTTCAGCTCAAAGCCCGAGGGCGTCAACATTCTCATTGACGAAGAGCCTATTGGAGTGACACCCATGACGGGGGATGTACCAGCAGGTAGTCATTTGGTCACTTTTACTCAACCCGGTTACAAGACCTGGCGAGGTGAGCTCACCATTGAGCCCGACGTACCCTTTGAATTGCCCGAAGTCCTAATGGAGCGCGCCGACGGCAGCATTTCTGTTACCACAAATCCCAGCGGTGCGAGTATCTCGATTGGTGGTAAGTATTATGGGCGATCCCCTATAAAGGTGAGCTTACCCCCAAACTCCGGCTATAACCTGTTAGCAAACAAACCAGGTTACAAACCTTTGACCCGGTCGGTCAGTATCCAGTCCGAACAGGAACGAAGCGTCACACTCAGCCTTATCCCCAACTTGGGCACCATACGTTTTATGAGTGTTCCACCCAGGGCAGATATCTATGTAGGAAATCGACGGGTTGGCCAGTCAGGACAGAAGATTGAACTACCAGCGGTTGCACAAACGGTAGAGTTTAGAAAGGATGGGTATGCCATATACAGTGTCGAAGTGACACCGCGGCCCGGTTTTGAGCAGTCTGTGTCTGCTCGTTTGAAGACCCAAGAGCAGTCTAAGTGGGATGCAATTCCAAAATCCATTATCGCAACAGGTGATGTGCAGCTAACCCTACTGCGCCCATCCGCAAACTTTTCCCTTGGTGCGTCACGCCGTGAACCTGGCCGTCGAGCCAACGAAACCATCAGACCTGTTCGGCTCGAGCGACCGTTTTATGTTGGCACTCACGAAATCACCAACGAACAGTTCCGATACTTTTTGTCTAACCACGTGTCCGGGGAATCCCCAGGCTCGTCCCTAAACTCTAACGACCGACCCGTCAGTCACATCAGTTGGCAGGACGCAGCACGTTTTTGTAATTGGCTGAGTGATCAGGAAGGTCTACCCAAGGCCTATGTCAACGAGGGTGGGCAGCTGGTGGCAATAGAACCTATGAATAACGGGTATCGACTGCCAACAGAGGCAGAATGGGCCTGGGTGGCGCGATATGCCGGCAAGACTACACCCAGTCGTTACCCCTGGGGTAATTCCCTACCCCCAGCCGATCTAAGTGGTAACTTTGCTGACGCATCAGCGCGTGAATTGGTGTCCAAAACAATAACTGACTACGAGGATCACTTTCCGAGTGTTGCGCCCATTGGAAGCTTCGCTCCCAACCCATTGGGCTTTTACGACCTCGGTGGTAACGTGTCTGAATGGGTACACGATTTTTACGTCATCGGCGGGCGACCCAGCTTGGAAGCTGACAAAGACCCCATGGGTCCCTTTGATGGTTCCTTTCATGTGATCCGAGGCTCAAGCTGGATGCATGGTTCACCGGTAGAGCTTCGCTGGGCCTACCGGGACTACGGTAACGATGCTAGACCTGACTTAGGATTCCGAGTAGCTCGCTATGTTGAATAAAACGTTTCTGATTGTTTTTCTGTTTAGTATCGCGGGCCACAGCGTGGCGCAAGAGGAGGAAGCAGAGGAGAACCCGCCTAGCCAAGCAAGTGCCGAGGCCCGGGAGGAGCAAACTCAAGAAGAACTCATCAAGGAGTGTGAGAGTCGTTTGAAAAAACTTAGAGACGAAGAACAAGTGGATCGCCGCGAAGAAAGATCTAGCGGAAGACGGGATGATGATCCTTGTGGCGACCTCGCCATAGAAGCTTCCACGGACGACTTTGTCCCTAGTGAAGATATCAGTGCCGATAACTCAATTTCTTTTCCAGTAGACATCTAAGGCCTTAAATGAAAAACCGTCTGCCCGTTGAATTCTTGTATCAAGCACTCGCATTGGTGCTGTCTATCATTGTAGTGCACTCGGTGTACGTAACAGTCATAAGACCCAATGCTGATGCAATCTTAGAAGAACAAGCACGTTTACAGGCCGAGGACCCAGATTATGTCCCGGAACGCTCCGTTTACGTGCTGATTAGAGATCTTGAACAAGAAAGTTGTTTCGTGTTGATGCTGTGGGCCTTAGCGTTGATGGGCTATAAATCCTATCAAATGAATTCCGAGCGAAAACTGTTGCAGCAAAATTTGGTGGCAGTGCCAGCGGGTACCAGCATTCTGCCGGAAGACACCAGAGAACTCACTCGACCCATACAAGCCTTGGACGAACAATCCCAAGACCTGCTTGTACCACGAACACTTATCAGTGCGTTACAACGTTTTCATTCCACCAAAAACATTCAAGACGTCTCCACCACGGTGCGCTCGGTTTGCGAAGCCGAATCGGAACGCCCGCTGCAAACGCCTAGAGTCGTGACCAAAGCGAGGCCGGAGCCGCCGGCCGCCGGGCCCACCAGGCACACCTTCA
>JBCCFQ010000551.1:0-3413 GCA_039029655.1 Pseudomonadota bacterium
AGGCTTCGAACTCAAGCCTCTAAAAAGAGCCGTTGTCTCACCTTTTCGCGCCTACACTTATAACAACAATAAATGTCGGCGGTGATAGCTGTATGTCATCCAACACAAGACCACTGTATAACCTTGTTTTTATTGGACTCTTAGGTCTAATGGGCTGTCGTGAAGACATGGAGGCGCAAGAAAGCCAACAACTCATCGAGCTACCTGCTCATGAAGAGGTGCGCTACCACGGCGATGGGAGCGTGGCTTGGTTGAAGGGTGCTGATCTTGCGGCATCTTTATACGGAACTCAGTACACAAACCTAAAGCAGGCAGGCGACTTTGGGGCGATGGCCGACTACTTTTTATCCCACTACGCCGAAGCGCTCAAGACCAGTGACCCAAACCTGAGGTTTGTCGTTAGCAAAGTGCAGTCTGATGACATTGGGTTTCATCAAGTCAGAGTTGAACAAACGTATCACCAACTTCCTGTGGTGGGTTCTGAAGTGATTGTTCACTTTGACACTCAACAAAACCTCTATCTAATCAGCGGTCGATATACCAGGGCTCACGAAGAACTGTCACCCATGCCCAAGGCGTCCTTGCAAGATGCCAAAAAGCGTATCCAAGACATGGGAAAGGCGAGTATTGACGGTAGCTACCTGGTGGTTTTCGCAGAGTCAACACCACGACTCGCTTACCGATTTTTGATCAATCAGAACACTCTGGGTGCAAAAGAAGTAATTCTTGACGCCAACGATTTGTAAATCTTGAGACAAACGCCCTCTGTATACAACACAAATTAGCTTGGAAATGAATTCATGAACCTACTAAAGAAAATTCTACTCATGCTTTTTGTTTCGATGTCGATGGTCTTAGCTGACACGCCACCACAACGACCTGCGTCGGGTATAGAGGTGCTCCCCCTATATCATTCATTGGCCAATGCGATTCCCAGCCAAATGGCCACACCGGATCCCAGGGCGCAATCCATCGCCGCCAAACTACAGGAAATCGACACTCGTCTCGCTCAACACAGTGCCACCTCGTCGTTAGGCGCTCCCCGGCGCGTTCAAAAACACACGTCAAAAAACTCTGTCACGCAAAAACGAACGAGTCAGACTCATCAGGCCGGACAAAAGATCCAACGTGTAACCACGTATCCAGAAGACACCTATGTTCGCTTAACCAAAAGCGGCAGCGTGCGAGCATTCAAGAAAACCAACGGTGAGCCGTTGTTCAAATCACGCCGGTCCGCTCAACAAACCTCGGCGGAATTCTTAAACAAGCACAGAACTTTGCTCGGGCTACACGACCCGGCTTCCGAGCTCAAGCTCAGCCGCGTAGAACAAGACCAGCTCAATCACCGTCACTTGCGTTACGAGCAACGATACAAAGGCTTAAGAGTCTTTGGCACACAAGTCATTACCCAAATTGACCATCGTGGCGACCTGATTTCTCTTAATGGCAGCTACATCCCGACCCCTAGAAAGTTGGAAACCACACCGGTTATCTCTGAGGCAGAAGCTAAGGTGCTAATAGCAGATCGTTACTCTCGATATTCTCAATCCCTCTCTACCCCTGGCGAGCTTATGGTTTACAAGCCCACGGATCGCCCGGCTCGCTTGGCCTGGAGAATTCCTGTGCGAGGAGGATTAACCGATGTTCGAGTGAAGTTCATCGATGCACACAATGGCGAGATACTGGCCTCCATCGATCAAGTTCACACCATGAACGTTGCGGGTAGTGGTCAAGATTTATTTGGGGTCAATCAACAACTGAATGTCTGGCAAGAAAATGGTAGCTTTTTCTTAACCGATACCAGCAAGCCCATGTACGACGGTTCGTCCAATCCACCGCAACCCAACACCACCCGCGGCGGCATCATCATCATGGACCTGGCCAACCAAAATGAACAAACCGGCAACGCGTCACTGGTGAGTTCTAATAATGCCAACGGCGGTTGGCTGCCGGATGGTGTGAGTGCGGCGGTGAATTTGTCGGCTACTTATGAGTACTTTCGCCAAGTTCACAACCGAAATTCATTGAATGGACAAGGTGGCACCATCAATGCCCTTGTTAGGGTTCAATCAAATTTAAACAATGCGTTTTTTATTGGCTCTACCCAAACCATTTTCTTTGGTGATGCCGATGAGTGGGCCGGCACCATCGACTTTGTGGCCCATGAGCTTACCCATGGTGTGGTAGATAACTCTGCGAAACTGGTTTACCAGGATCAATCTGGCGCTCTCAATGAATCCTATGCCGACGTATTCGGCGAATTGGTGGAAGCACATGCCACGGGGCAAACCGACTGGAAGCTGGGCACTCGTTTGGATATGCCTTTGCGGGACATGGCGAACCCCGGTTCTTTAAGCATTGCCGGTGTCCGCCCCTACCCCTCCAAAATGAGTGAGTTCATCTCTCCCAACGATCCGTTTTTGGACAACTTCAGTGGTCGCGATAACGGTGGCGTGCATTTTAACAGCAGCATTCCCAATCACTGTTTTTACTTACTCGCCGTGGGTCTTCCAAACGCCATTGGTATGGATGATGCGGCGCGTATTTTTTATCGAACACTTACCACCAAGCTAGGCCCTTCTTCTCAGTTCATTGACGCACGTATCGGTAGTATTCAGTCGGCAGAAGAATTGTTTGGCGCTAACTCACCCCAAGCCCAAAGGACCGCCGAAGCATTTGATGCCGTAGAAATTTTTGATGCCACGCCGAATCCAACACCAGGACCTGTTGATGAAATCGCAGGCCCAGACAACACCATATTTACCTACTTCGATAACAATGTGGGCGCGTACTTTTTAGGCCGTGTGGACAATGTACTGGGTGATACGTTGCCCGGCATTCAACTCACCGCCAATCCAGTGGCTCGTCAACGGCCCTCCGTTTCGGGCGATGGCGCCCGAGCGGTGTATGTGGATGCCAATCAAGACGTTTGTATCATTCAAACCAACAGTCCCGGTACAGAAGAATGTCTAGGTCTCACGGGCCAAGTGGCCTCGGTTGCCATTGCCCCTGACGGGCGCACCTATGGCTTTGTTTTCTTAAATAACCAAGGCGTGTCAGAAAACAGTATCACCGTCATCGATGCTGCCACCGGACAATCACAAGCCTTTACCCTGTTGTCCCCCGCCCCTGACGCTACCACCAATATCGAAGTGGTCAGAGCCGACGCCATGGATTTCACGGCGGACAATCGATACTTGGTGTACGACGCCTTTAACTCTATCCGTTTTTTGGATGGCTCAACTCTTGGACTGTGGAGTATTTATGCGGTGGATTTGATTTCGGGCGCTACACTAACAGTGATACCGCCGGTGGGATCCTTAGACATCGCCTTCCCATCAATCGCACAAACCAGTGACACACACTTTGTGTTCGATGTATTCAATCAAGTCACTGGACAAAACCTTGTGGTG
>JBCCFQ010000552.1:0-3404 GCA_039029655.1 Pseudomonadota bacterium
ATTATGGTCATGAACGCCCGGAATTGGTCGCCGTAGTCTCGGAGCATGCAAACCGGGTATTAGATCTGGGTTGTGGGGAGGGCGCTGTGGCCAACGCCATAAAACGCGATCGACAAGCGAAAGAAGTCTGGGGTATCGAGGTAGTAGAGGCAGTAGCTGCCAAGGCGCGCAATAATCCCGCATTCGACGAATTGATGTGTGGAGATTTGGAGCAGTTGGTGGATGGACTACCAGATAACCATTTTGATCACATCGTCGCGGGCGATGTCTTGGAACACTTGGTTGACCCCTGGCGAGTCCTCGAAAAACTTCGTCATAAGCTTAACCCAGATGGCACGTTTATTTGCAGCATACCCAATATCAGAAACTTTTCATTTATCGCCAAACTTCTTTTTAAGGGAAGATTTGAGTACAAAGACTCTGGTGTGATGGATCGAACCCATTTACGGTTTTTTGCGCGAAAAGATGCTGAACTATTGTTCCAGGGCGCAGGTTTTACCGATGTCCAAATTGAACCAGTACGACCAAAGAAAAACTTGAGCAAAAAAATCATGCGAGGCCTGTTTGGCGACCTTGTATTAAAGGGATTTTTGATAGTCGGCCGTCATTGATTCGAAGGGTTTGTTATGCTTAAGACAAGTAGGAAAGGCATCGTGTTAGCCGGCGGCACCGGCTCCAGACTTCACCCATTGACCTTGTCGGTCAGAAAGCAGCTTATGCCTGTTTATGACAAGCCCATGATCTACTATCCTCTTGCGACTCTGATGCAGGCTGGGATAGATCAAGTCTTGATCATCACCACCCCCAATGACCAGGCTGCATTCCAACAATTGTTAGGGGACGGTCAACAATGGGGCATCCGGATCCAATACGCGGTTCAGGAAACACCAGCGGGGATTGCCCAAGCGTTTCTTATCGGTGAGATGTTTATCGCAGACTCCCCAGTTGCCTTGGTTCTCGGAGACAACATTTTTTATGGCGAAGGCCTGGCACAACAACTTAAAGATGCCAATGAGCAACAAGGCGGCGCTACCGTGTTTGCCTATCACGTGAACGATCCCGAAAGATATGGTGTGGTTGAGTTTGATGACCACGGCAAGGCATTGGGTATCGAGGAAAAACCGGCCCAACCAAAGTCCAAATACGCGGTAACCGGTTTATACTTTTATGACTCCGACGTGGTGGCGTTTACCAAAACCTTAACGCCCTCTGACCGCAATGAGTTAGAAATCACCGACGTCAATCGTCACTATCTCGAGCAAGGCACACTCAAAGTAAGAGTTATGGGTCGTGGTTCGGCTTGGCTGGACACGGGAACCCACCAATCGCTGCTGGCAGCGGGGCAGTTTGTTGAGATTCTGGAAAAACGGCAGGGTTTAAAGATCTGTTGTCCTGAAGAGATCGCCTACAAGAACTCTCTTATCTCGGCAGATCAAGTACGACATCTAGCAGACCAGCTGGGTAATAGCGGTTATGGCGCTTATCTACATGCCATGTTGCTGGAGACAAACCCTAGATGAAGGTAACGGACACTGAGATTCCCGACATAAAACTGATCGAGCCAAGACTCTTTCCAGATCAGCGGGGCGTCTTTTTGGAGACATGGAATGCCCAGCGCTATAAAGAGATGCTGGAGACTCCTCCGTTCGTCCAGGACAATTTTAGTCATTCCTGCCGCGGCACGCTCCGTGGCCTGCACTATCAGGTAGAACAAGTTCAGGGCAAACTGGTTCACGTTAGCCGTGGAGAGGTTTTCGATGTCGCCTTGGATATCCGTGAGTCTTCTCCACACTTCGGACAATGGATCTGTGAGTACTTGTCCGGTGAGAATCGTAAGCAATTATGGATCCCACCTGGTTTCGCACATGGTTTTTTGGTGATTAGCGAAACGGCTGACCTAGTTTATAAGTGCACGGACTATTACCTACCCGAAGCGGAGCGTACGATTCAATGGGATGACACGGCACTTAGCATAGATTGGCCGCTAGGTTCAATTGGCGCACCAACGCTGTCAAAAAAAGATCAGCACGGCGTGCCATTTGATGATGCAGAGTACTATCCGTGAGGGTATTAGTCACTGGCTGTCACGGACAACTCGGACAATCTCTGAAACTGTGTCAACCTGCTGAGCTAAAAAAGCATTCCTTGAGTTACTCCTCCATTGATCTCACCCAGACCACAAAATTGGTGCAGTTTCTTGAACAGTTCGCACCTGACGTAATCGTAAACGCTGCCGCATACACCAACGTGGACGGCGCAGAATCCGATAAAACAACAGCGTTTGCTGTCAATTCTGAAGCCCCCAAACGTCTTTCCGAGTTTGCCGTCAGCAAAAACAGCCGACTCATCCATGTCTCTACCGACTATGTCTACGACGGCAGCAACCATAGGCCCTACAAAACATCCGATCCCACCAAGCCACTGGGTGTCTATGGCGAGAGTAAACTCCAGGGGGACTTGAATGTCTTGGAAACCCTACCGGGGCGTAGCAGCGTCATTCGAACCGCCTGGCTTTACAGTGCGTTTGGCAAAAACTTTGTTCTGACCATGCTTAAACTTATGGGTTCAAAAGACTCGCTAAGCGTTGTCCATGACCAAGTGGGCTCCCCCACGTGGGCATCCTCTTTAGCTCATCTAATATGGAACATAGTGCTTTCCGAAACCGATCACGGAATACTCCATTGGAGTGATCGAGGTGAGATAAGCTGGTACGACTTTGCCGTTGAGATCCAAAGTTTGGCTTATGAGTATGGGCTACTGCCACATAAAATCCCTATACACCCAGTGAGCAGCAGCGAATACAAAACCGTGGCCAAGAGACCCACCTACAGCGTGCTAGACTGTAGTAAGACAGTGAAGGTAACGAATACGGAGCAAGCGGACTGGAAAACAAACTTGAAGTTAATGCTTCAGCAGGTTTTGGATCATGGCTAGACTGTTAGTCACTGGCGGTGCCGGTTTCATCGGCGCCAATTTTGTAGACTACTGGCTCGAAAAAAACCCCAACGATCACGTGGTGGTGCTGGATGCCCTGACCTTCGCGGGTAATATACAAAGTATTGAGCAATTGCAGAGCCGACGGCAATTCAGTTTTGTGCAGGGAGATATTGTCGACTCGGAACAGGTGATATCGCTGCTTTCAAATGAGCGTATCGATACGGTGGTACATTTCGCGGCAGAGTCTCATGTTGACCGCTCGATTGTTGATCCCAACGAGTTTGTTCGCACCAACGTGCTGGGTACCCAGTCTTTATTGGAAGCTGCCCGGCGAGTGTGGCTGAACAACAATATTCAACACCGATTTCATCATGTATCCACCGATGCCTCAGCTGGCTAGTGTTGGTGCGGTTTCTTTCCCGCGACTACAAGCAACTGTCTTGGGAACAGTAGTCTTGGTCTTCAAC
>JBCCFQ010000553.1:0-3402 GCA_039029655.1 Pseudomonadota bacterium
CCACAATCATTCGTAACAACATCGACGAAACGATTTCATGCTTTCTTAAAGCATCACTCATAGTGCTACCTTGATTGACCGCCATTTCCGCATCCAACACGGCCTGCTCCATGACATGGTTACCAACCAGATTCCGACAGATCCTTAGTGCCTCCAGCACCGGAACACCCGACTTCAACATCAGCCCTAGGCTATGAACAAAACGGGATAGAACCAACTGCCGGTTGAGTTCGCCAAACAAAGGTAGCCGCAGCTTCATGCGGTCAAAAATCTGTTTAACGCTGACCGAGTACATCGGTGCGAATTTGAAAAACGCGATGGAGCCAAAAAACCAACCCAGTACTAAAACCCAGTGTTGTTGACTGAACTCACCCAGATAGATCACACCCCGGGTCAGCATAGGCAGCTGCATCTCAAGTTCGGTGAATATCACGGAGAACCTAGGTACAACAAAGGTGAAAAGGAGAATAATTAGCCCGACAACGGCCATGACAACTAGAGCGGGATATAGGCTGGCTTGCTTGACATCCCCAACCAGTTTATCAACCCACTCCAAATGTCCCGCCACATCGTCGAAGGACTCACCGAGATTGCCGCTGTATTCTCCCGCCCGTAACAAGTTGCAAATCTGTTCGTTGAATATGCCTGGGTATTTTTCCATGGCATCACAGACACCCATGCCGGCCTGCACGTTCATTTCGATATCCGACAACACCTGTTGGAAATCTTCCTTCTCGGCCTCCTCCGTCATGGTCTTCAAAGCATCGGCAATAGGAACCCCGGCGGTGAGCAAAGAACTCATGCCAGTAAAAAAGTCTGCTAGGTCTCGTCGCGAAACCTTGGCTTTTCGCCGGGTGTTTTTCGGCACGTATTCCTTGGCATCGATCAGCCAAAAGCCGATGCTGCGAAGCTGCGCCTCAAGCGCTAATTCGTCTTGGGCAGTCATTATTCCGTCGGTGGAATGCCCGTTGGCGTCGACTGCGTGGTAGCTGTACTCACCCACGACTAGCGCACCACCCTTGCGACTTCACTGATCGTGGTCAATCCTGCTTTTGCCTTGTTTATGCCATCAACCAACATGGGCTGCATACCACTTTCCAAGGCCAGTTGATCAAGCTTACCGGCATAGGAGCCGTCTAAGATAGGATCGTGAAATCGCTCATCGAGAACCAGCACTTCATAGATTGCTTGGCGCCCCTTGTATCCAGTGTGACTACAGGCGTCACAACCTTCCCCTTGCCAAAGCGTCAGGTTATCGGTCGCGAATCTTTGTAGCTCAAACTGCTCAAGGAGTCGATGGGGGTCTGATGCTGGCGCTTTGCACTTGTGACAGATGCGGCGCACCAACCGTTGGGCGACAATCGCCGACAAAGCACTAGGAATAAGGTATCGCTGCACCCCCATATCAACCAGTCTTGGGATAACACCCACGGCATTGTTTGTATGTAAAGTGGACAACACCAAGTGTCCGGTAAGTGCGGCTCTCGTTGCTAACTGAGCAGTCTCTACGTCGCGAATCTCGCCAATTAAAAGCACATCAGGATCCTGGCGTAGCAAAGATCGCAGACCGTTTGCGAAATCCATCCCCACGTCCGCGTTGACTTGGGTTTGACGCACCATACGCATTGAGTACTCGATGGGATCTTCCAAGGTGAATACACTGCGACTTTGAGCATCAATCTGTTTCAGCGCGCTGTATAGCGTCGTGGTCTTGCCGCTACCTGTCGGGCCCGTTACCAACACCATGCCGTAGGGCAACTCCAGCATGTTGACCACCCGATCACGATACTTTGCATCAAACCCTAAGTCTTCCAAGGTCAGCTGCGCAGCAGAGGTGTCCAATATCCGTAAAACGACACTCTCACCGTTGTTGGTTGGCAGTGTCGAGACTCGTAGATCTACTTTAGATTCGCCGAACAGAAAATTGATTCGGCCATCTTGAGGTGCTCGTTTTTCCGTAATATTCAGTTCCGCCATGAGCTTCAGGCGAGCGATCAACGCAGGTTGAATATCTTTAGGTATGAGCACTTCTGGTCTTAACACCCCATCCACGCGTAAACGCACCCGCAGAATCTTTTCATCAGGTTCAATGTGAATGTCTGTGGCTTTTTGTTTGATACCCAAGGTGATCAGTTGATCCGCAAGTCGAACCATAGGCGACTCAATGGCCGCCTCATCTGGGTCACCCATGATGCCGTCACGCATGATGATATCGATGGTGTCATTTATCGACCGGCCCTGAGAGTAATGCTTGGTAATGGCCTGAAGAATGTCGGCTTCGGATGCTGTAACCACCATCACTGGAAAGCCGGTGGTCTTCTCTATGTGATCGATGGCTACTACGTTGAAGGCATCTGCCAACACGATGGTCAATACGTTTTCCGTCAAGGCAAGCGGCAACAGTTTGAACTGTCGAGCAACGTCATAGTCGACCAAGTTGAGAAGCTCAGGATCGATGACCGCTTTGTCTAGATCTACGACTTCCGTATCGGCCTCGCGAGCCAACGCACCGGTAATCACTTCCGGTGCGACAAAACCGAGGTCAATTAGGACTTCGCCCAGCAGGCGTCCCTGGCGTTTTTGTTCTCTAAGCGCTAGATCCAGCTGGGCATCAGAAATTAGCCCAGCGTCCTTTAATCTAACTCCTAGGGGTTTGCGGTCCTCGCTGAGCGTACCCGCGGGATCTGGGGACTTGATGGAATCAATTGCCACACGTCTACCGCCACTAGTTCTTGGCCAAATAGATCAATAGCCGGTTCGCGTGGTCACAGTTGGTACCAAACCGTTTGACCCGCCCGGCACATTGCCATGACGTAGCACCTTGAGACTCCGATCCGTCGTTGTCGATGATGTCGCTTATTTTTCGCGCCTCTTCATCCGACACACGGTCCACACGAATCACAACGACGCTAGAAGTGTCGGTGCTTCCGTCACCATCAAAGTCAAACTGATAGTTGGCGTTTCCCGTGGACAAGATCGCTCGATAAGCACCCTCATCGAATGGGTTACTTACTTCAAACGGTATTTGGCGTAATGCGGCCATTTCCAAAGATGGGCAGCGCTTAGCAGCCTTGACCGACGATTTGGACAATCGACTATGGGTGTTCCGATTAGACACGGGCAATGGACAAGATTTCGAATTGTTTAACCCTTCAACAGCGCAAGGTGTGAGTACGGGCGATGTGTCTTATGCTGATGTACTGGAATGGGATTTTTCTGGAGAGTTTGTTATGTACGATGCGCTCAGTGAATTGAACAATTTGAATGGAACGGTAGAGTTTTGGGATATCGGATTTATCAGAGTTTGGAATAATGACTCTAATAATTTCAGTGATGGTTTCATCAGCAAACTTTTTACGGGATTACCGGATAATACGAGTGTAGGAAATCCTACTTTCTCGA
>JBCCFQ010000554.1:0-3394 GCA_039029655.1 Pseudomonadota bacterium
CAATAATGAAAGAGTGCGGTTGCTTTATGTGGCAGCCACGCGGGCGAAAAAGCGGTTGCACCTATTGGGCGATACCCCCGTCGATCAAAAGCGGGATGTGGTTAGAAAACCTAGATCGGGCTCTTTGTTGTCACATCTATGGCCTGCGGTACAAGCAAAGTTTGAAGCGTCTTTCGCTAGGCGACGCGTGCAGATGGATAGGCAAGAGGGGTTTAAGCTCGGTGGAGTGTCCTTGAGGCGTCTGGCCAGCAGTTGGCGGTACCCGGTTGTTGCTGCGCCAATGGTTCCGCCGCCACCCCGACCACAGGATGAGGAAGAAATTTCCTTTCATTGGGTAGGCAGCACGGCCCGTCATGTTGGTACGGTTGTGCATCAGTTGCTGCAACACATCGGTGATCTAGGGATAGAGAATTGGGAAGAATCGTATGTTTCACGGTTCGAATCTGTGGCGAGAGCGAAGCTGACACGACTGGGAGTGGCGGCCGTCGAGTTAGAAGATGCCGTGACACAGGTGGTGACAGCCATAGACCGTACCCTTAACGATAACAAAGGCCGATGGATGTTATCGGGTGTTCACAGACAAGCGAGGTGTGAATATCCACTGACTGGGTTTTTGGACGGCCAATTTCGGTCGGTTATATTGGATCGAACCTTTGTGGACGCAGCAGGTATTCGATGGATTATTGATTATAAGACCAGTCGTCACGAGGGTCGTGATGTGGATGCGTTTTTGGACAACGAGCAAGTTCGATATGCCCAGCAAATGGAGGTGTACGCGCGTTTACTGCAACGACTGGAGCAAAACCCAGTTCGTCTGGCGTTGTATTTTCCCTTGCTAACGGGGTGGCGGGAATGGAAACCCGGTCAGGACTAAAGAGATCCTTGTGTATTTAGGGTGACGGCACCATTGGCGCCCGGTGCTCCCATAAACCTCAGTGCATTCCTAACGCTAGAATCAGTTTCATTGGTGGGTGTTATGGTACCTTGCACCGAGTAGCCACGATCCGCTTCTAAAGTTAGGGTGCCGTTTGCTTGCAGAGTCGCTTGTTCGTCAGTGAACTGTCCGACCAAGGGAGAATCGTATTGCTCTGGGAACGCAATGCTGAAATTACCCAACATAGCGTTAACTTGGTTTGATCGAAGGTTGGCGATATTTACCGTGCCATTAAGCTCTGTCGGCCAGCCGGACTTTAAGTTGGCTTCCTGAAGGTCAAAGGCAAGATCCGCGTTAACGAAACTCAATGCGGGAATTTGTAGTACCGCACTGTTAATCAAGGCTCGAAAATTCGTTAGCTGAACATTGTTGCCTAAGCCCACGGCCACTAGACCTTGTGCAAAGCCATTGTCGGGTCGCTCCAGTTCCACGTCCGCTGCCAATTTGAGTGTCAGCAGACGAAGCAGTTTCAAATCCCAGGTAATGCTGCCAACGTTGCTGCCGCTTAAGACCAAGGCGTTTGCCGAGCCATTCCACAACGATCCTTCTACGCCTGAAAACTCCACGCCATCCGGTGCGAACAGACTCAACGCAAGGTTGGCTGGCAATTTGACGATTAAAAAGAGAACGAAACAAACTATGCCCAGAATAACCAAGGATTTTAGCGACATGGCTTAAGACCGAGTCAAAGTGACGTTAGCGATGACGGTGCCCGGTTGTTTCGCAGAATTGATAGTGGCTGACTGAATAAACAAACGGTGCTGGCTGCCAACGTTGGCTAGCCATCGAACCACTCTTTCGAAAGGTGCGTTTTGCAAGGTGACTCGGATGGTGTTTGCGGCTTGAGGTTGGTTACGGGTCAGACTGCTTTTTAGGCCCGCCGCTTGAACCGACTGCTCCACTACGACTACCAAAGAACGCCCGGCGGGAGCAGCAGTTTGGTTGCCTGCCTTTGGTTGGGTGGCCACTTGTTGCAAAAGACTCAAGTCCACCCGCATACGCTCTACCTTGGCGGCTCGGTCGTCGACAGTCTTGAACGCGGGCTTTAACAAGACAAAGTAGCCTAAGAAGATGACAACAAACAATGCGCCGAAACCAACGATGAGTTGCTCGCGTTGCTCTAGTCCAGAAAACCAGTTCTTTAATGCATCCATTACGAACCTACCTTTTTCACTTCAAGCCGGCCTTCTACACCATCGTCTTTGGGGTTAGCCGCGGCAATGCTGACATCGAATACGCCGCTTTCGCTCATCCTGTCGGCAATGCCTTCTAACGACACTGAGTTGGGCGCATTGATTTTTAGATTCATGACGCCACCGCGAAAACTGATGTCGACAATTTGTGAACTTTTTGCACCTTGCATGGAATTGGCCAAAACTTCTAGGGCCTGTAGAAACGATGAGCTACTGTCGTTGGAGTCGGTATCGCCCATGGCGCTTCGAATCTGTCGTCTTAAGTCGGCCTGACGTCTTTGGCCTGGGAAGGCCTGCTGAAAGGCTTGATCAATTGCGGCGTCAAGACGGGTCTCTTCCCGTTTGAGTGATATGCCTTCCACCAGTTTCCCCACCGCCGTGACCAAAAACAAAGCCGCCACAAGACCGGCTGCAAGCTTCCAGGGCTGCCAGTGCTTCGCCATGCTGGTGGAGGGGGCAAAGTCTCCCACCAGAAGATTGATGTGATCTTTGCTACTGGCTTGTACCGCCATGTGAGGCAGTGCCCCGTTGGCCAACACTTGTATGTCTAAGCTTGCAACTTGCCTTCTTAATAGCTCTAAGGTGGCGGCGACTTTGGCTTGATCTTGTTCGGTGACAAACACCATGATGTCTTCAGGTGCTTCTGGGTCTTGCCCAACGCCTAAAAAGTCCAGGACTTCATCTAGAGTCAAATCAACAAAATTGCTGGGTGCTTCGCCGGGTTGACGGGTGATGATTTGATCGTCTTCGACAAAAATCGTCGTAAAATGAGCAGGTGCTGCAGGAACTGTCAGGCTTTCAGGCAGCATCACACGTGCTTGTATGCCGGCGCTGTGTAAGCGCTGGGTCCATTCTTCCATGGTGGCCTTTGCAACGGCGGCTGCCGGGTACTTCCCGTCTTCCGTGCGGCTGCCCACAGCGAAATGCATGTCTTCGATATCACTGGCCAGCTGTTCTTCCATAGCGAAAGGAAGGACTTGTAACAACTTATTGCCACGGGCCGGTGGTAGTTCCGCCTGGGTTAGGAGAACCTCTGATGAAGGGACTAAGGCGATTACCCGTCGGGTCCCAATTAAGGGCACGGCATCTTCTAAATGACCCGCCATGGGCGCGTTCACCAGTTGTCCTGTGCTATTGACTGCCGCGAAGGTGCAGGAGTCCTCGGGGTTTGCGGGTAAACGAATAACTAAAGTCTCGGCCATAGCCTAAAGGGCTGTAGATCACCAACCTGTCATGTAGATCACCAACCTGTCATGTAGATCCAAAA
>JBCCFQ010000555.1:0-3391 GCA_039029655.1 Pseudomonadota bacterium
GACAACCCGGGTGCATTCATCGCTGCATCGTCGGCCGCCCTTTATATCGACGAACAACCCTTAACTCAGTTTTCGATTAACCCTGAGCCACGCTTTGTCGATATAGAACGTGTAGAAGCGTTGGCTGGACCACAGGGAACTCTCTACGGTGACAGTTCTCAGTCCGGAACATTGAGAATCATCACCAATAAGCCTGATCTTTCTCGGTTTACCGGTCGTGTGGAGGGGCAGATCGGTACCGGGTCTGAGTCTTCCGAGAGTACAGATTTCAATGCGGTATTGAATATCCCGGTGGTAGAAGACAAGTTTGCTGTGCGGCTCGTGGGTTTCACGGCAACTGACGGTGGCTTTATTGATAACGTGTTTGGCCTGTCCCCTCAGGCAGGTACCCAAGACAACAGTGCGTTAGTAGGCGACGACATCAACGAAGTTGATCACACTGGCGCGCGCATATCCGCTAAGTGGCAAATCAACGACACTTGGTCAGCCACCGTCTCTGGTATTTATCAAAACACCGAAGCTGATGGCCGAAATGACTTTGACCCGACTGTAGGTGACCTTCAAACCGTCAAGTTTTTCCGTGATACCCGGGATGACGAGTGGTCGCAGGGCGCGTTAACTATCAATGGTGCCTTTGGCGAACTTGATTTCTTGTCGTCCACCAGTTACTTCGATCGAACAATCGATTATGTGTTTGACCGAACCGAGTATTCGGCTTATTTCAACGTTAACTTTTGCCCATACTATGCGACCTATTGTTGGGCAGGTACAACTCAGGACAACCAAGACACCGTTGGTTTTAATACATTAAATCAGGACAACCAGCGCTTTACCCAAGAATTCCGCCTGTCTCAAGACACAGACCGATTCAGCTGGGTATTAGGTGCCTTCTATGAGAAGAAGACGGAGTACTGGGAGTACCGTGCAATCACGCCAGACTTCTTGGACAGTTTGTCCTATGCAACTTGGACCTACTACTACGCTCCGTCTGGTGTGGATCCGTCTTGGTGGCTGTCGGTAGATGATACCGAGTGGGAACAATGGGCCGTCTTTGGTAATTTCACCTACAATTTCAACGACAATTGGTCTGCGGAGATTGGTTTAAGATACTTTGATCTTGATCAAGATCGCCGTTACTTTGTTGATAAACCCTTCATTGTTGCCCCTGGTGTGTGGCCTGATGCCACGAGACCACAGGGGGGTAACACGGATACGGTTCCGAAGTTTTCGCTTACCTATCGCTTTGATGATGAGCGCTTAGTCTACGCCCTTTACTCAGAGGGCTTTCGAGCCGGGGGTAACAACCGAAACCGGACACCATTCACCGTTTTCCCGCAAGCCTACGAGCCTGACCTGTTGAAAAACTTTGAGGTCGGCACAAAGACCCGTTGGATGGATGGTCGGTTGCAGGTGAACGCCACCCTGTTCTTTATGCAATGGGAGAACTATCAGATTGAAGTCATCGACCCGAGCTTTAATCCTTGCGAAGCGGGCGAGATTCCTGACGTAGATCGGTGTGGTCAGCCATTCCAAGTTGTTGTGGGTAATGTGGGTGATGCCCAGCAAACCGGACTTGAGCTGGATATTCGTGCGGTACCAACGGATAACTTAGACATAGGCGTTAACATGTTGTTCTTGGATGCTGAGACTTCAGAGACATTTGAGGTTACCACTATTGTAGAAAAGGGTACCCGTTTGCCGAACGTGCCCGAAATCAAGTTTAACGCCTATGCCCAATACAATTGGCCGGTGAGCTTTGCAGAAGGTGGGGAGATGTACGCACGATTGCAATATACCTATCAGGGCGACAGTCGTTCTCAGTTGGAGGAGTTCCCAGAAGCACCTGTTGGTGTTCCAGCTACCCCGACGCGAATCCAGCCTTCCTACGGCATTGCCGACTTCAAGCTCGGGCTAACCTCAGGGGCTTGGGAAGCTCAGTTCTTCTTAAACAACCTGACTGATGAGCGAGCGGTGCTATATGATGATGTGTTTTTCCACGACACATTCTTCGGTCTTGGACGGCAAACCACCAACCGTCCTCGCGAGTACGGTTTGCGATTCAGCTATAGCTGGGAATAGACCCAACGAGGAATAAAGAAGCGGCCTTTAGGGCCGCTTTTTTTTATGCTTTTAGAAAGCCCCGTTGTATTAATACCTTCAATACGGGCATTAGTTTGGGTGTGAGCTCATCAAGGTGTGCGCCGCTGGCTTTAGCAAATTCACCAATAACGTTCTGGGTGGATTTTTTTCCATCAAACAAGTTGAGTAGTGCCAATACGGGTAAGTCCATTTCCCCTTGGACAGGCAGTGCGTTTTGCATGGTTAACAAAGCGGCCCTGGGTTGCCATTGATGGTCGTTGCGTACGAACTTTTGTTCAAGTTCCAGTTCTTCAGCAAGTGATAACTTCGCACCCAGCAATTGCGTATCGTTGCTGAGTTCTGCCGCAGTGTCACACGCTTTCATGTAATCCTTAATGAGTCCGGTGACGGGTCCTGTAGGTGGGTCCACCAAGTTGTGAACATGAAACCAATTGTTACCCTGGCGCTTTCTTAGAATAATCATGCCCGGGTGAATAGCGGACACTTTGTGATGGGTGAAATATTTCTCCCATTCTTCAAGTTGGGTATGAAGGTTGGTCTTGGGTCCACTGAGATCTGTCAGACGCGACCGGACGTAGTCCTGGGGGCTTCGAGGTTGGGAGCGCAGTATCCACGCATCGCAAGGCAATGGGTCTAACCAGCCTCTTAGACGCTCCTCCCAACGTTGACCCTCAATTTCCACCCATTCACAGAGCATCTGTAAGTAGCCGCCATCCTTGAGAAAGTTGCAGGCTTCCTGTGCCAGGACACCGCACAAATTGTCAAGATCCATGGGATTGTCGCGGTAGACGAAGTCTTGTTTTGGACCGATGACAAAAGGAGGGTTGGTGACAATGAGGTCAAAGTCTTTGTGTTCAATATTTGCAAAAAAGTCACTTTCTACAAACTCAATGTTGTCGCGTCCGTTCAACAAAGCATTCGTTGCCGCGAAATTGACTGCATTTGCGCTTATGTCTGAAGCCAATACATGATTTGCGAAACCGGTGGCTAGCAGGCCGTGTACACCACAGCCTGTGCAGAGATCCAATGCTCGGTCAACAGGTGTGTCGAACATAAATTGCGACAACATATCCGCAGCGTTTGTACTGGCGGGCAGAGTGAAGTCCGACCCAGCATCGGCGGCAACCAAGTGAAATGCGTCAGACAAAAACAAACAGTCTTTCTTGGGAACGATGACTATTTGAGGTCTGACAACACTGTCTTCCACTTCGACCCAGCGATGTTCCAAACAAAAAGAGCAAAACCAATCGGGGAAAACTTGCTGAAAGCCGGCTAAATCCATTCCAGCCCC
>JBCCFQ010000556.1:0-3389 GCA_039029655.1 Pseudomonadota bacterium
CCCGCCAAAACCACCGCCGGTCATGCGAACGCCACCCTTATCACCAACAACGGAATCGACTATTTCAAACAACACGTCGATTTCCTTTATGGTGATCTCGAAATCATCCCGCATAGACAAATGGGATTCCCGCATAAGCTGACTTATGAGGGGCATATCTCCATCTGACAGCGCCTGGGCCGCGCGGACAGTCCTGTCATTCTCCGTCACAATGTGTCGCGCTCGTCGAGCGATGACTTCATCCATTTCGGAATAGGCTCGATCTAACTGTGCAACGGTTACATCTCGCAACGCTGGCACACCGAAGAAATTGGCGGCTTCCTCGCATTGTGCTCGTCGAATATTGTATTCCCCATCAACGTGCGAGTGCTTTTTGTTTGAATTGATGACCAAGATGGCAACATCGTCCGGCATGGAAACAGCACGACTTTCCAATGAACGACAGTCAATGAGTAAAGCACACCCTTTTTCACCCAGGACCGAAATCATTTGATCCATGATTCCGCAGTTACATCCAACGAATTCATTCTCTGCCGCTTGACTGATCTTCGCCACTGCCACGCCATCCACATTTAAGCCGTACAGTTCGTCCAACGTCCTAATAATTGCGACTTCCAATGCCGCAGACGAACCTAATCCACCACCCTGAGGCACGGATCCTGAGACAACTAGTTCTGCACCCCCAAAACTAAACCCTGCATTTTGCAAGTAGCTGAGGGAACCGCGCACATAGTTCGACCAACCTTGATGTTGATGAAATTCGATAGGCTTACTAAGGTCGAACTCATCCATCTGACCTTCACAGTCCAGGGCAAGGACTTTAACGATGCTGTCGCTGCGTGAACGGGCAGCTACAACTGTATGAAAGTTAATAGCGCACGGTAGAACAAACCCGTCGTTGTAGTCTGTATGTTCACCCAATAAGTTCACGCGGCCAGGTGCCTGCGCCGTAAGGCTGGGGGAAGCACCAAATGTCTGTTCAAATGCCTCCCAAACTGAATCCAGCAACTCTCTCACGAAGCATTATCCTTGTAATGGATGTCACTCACCTGACGCAGTCGGCTAGCCGCTTGCTCCGCGGTCAAATCACGCTGAGATTCAGCGAGCATCTCATATCCCACCATGAACTTCTTTACGGTCGCGGAGCGAAGCAAAGGGGGGTAGTAATGGGCATGCAATTGCCAGTGGTCAAGCCTCGTATCATCCTGATGATAAGGCGCGTAGTGCCAACCCATTGAGTAGGGAAATGAACAATTGAATAAATTGTCGTAACGACTCGTGAGTTGCTTAATCACAGTGGCGAGACTATCTCGTTGTGGACTATCAAGTTCATCCATTCTCCGAACGTGCGTTAATGGTAGCAGCATGACCTCAAACGGCCACACCGCCCAATAAGGTACAACCGCCAACCAGTGGTCGTTCATGGCCACGGTGCGACTCCCATCTGCTTTTTCCTCCGCCGCATACTCTAGAAGCAGATTTCGGTCACGCCGATCAAAATAATCTCTTAACTGTTGATCCTTTCTGCTCACCTCATTGGGCACGAAATTGCTCGCCCAGATCTGGCCATGGGGATGCGGCTGAGAACACCCCATTATAGACCCCTTGTTCTCAAATGCCTGAACCCAGACGTATTTTTTTCCAAGTTCCGTCAGCTGTTCGTCCCAGGTGTCCACCAGTCGGCGAATTTGCGTCGGGGCAAGCTCCGGTAGAGTCTTGCTGTGATCCGGGGAAAAACAAATAACGCGACTGGTCCCCCTGACGCTTTGAAACCTAAAAAACCCGTCCTGATTTTGGAGGTTGTCGGGGGAGTCTGGAAAAAGCACCGGATGATCATTCTCGAAGACGAAAGTGTCTTGGTAATTTGGATTTGTGTCACCCGACACCCGTTGATTTCCTGGACACAAATAGCAATTCGGATCGTAGGTAGGCAAGTCCTCGTCTTGTACAGGTTCATCCTGTCCTTGCCACGGCCGCTTGGCCCGGTGAGGAGAAACCAACACCCACTCCCCGGTCAAAGGATTAAAACGTCGGTGGGGATGATCCGATTGAGCGAAGTTCACCTCCGTCACTGTGTCTACAACTCCTCAAGTACTCAGCACTAGGCTAGAGCAGAGATGTTACAGCAGGTGGAGGGTCCCAAGTACTTTTTTCTGCGTTCCCCCTGAAACGAGATCAGTACCTTACATCATAAAACGGACTGAAAAAGATGCACCGGGTCCAGCGTAAACCACCACTAGGGCCGATGTGTGGCACGCCGAACCCGGTACTGACCAAAATCTATCGCTGTGCCTGTGTCACATAGACCGCTGGGGTACACGTAAACTGTACGTGATTTCAACCATCCCACCTGAGCGGGCCAATTGTAAGCGCGTTGTTTTGGATGTGATGTGATGAGTCTAATGAGTTAGGGCCTACTGTGAAGAGTTAGTGCCCCAGAATGAGGTGAGGTGAAGGTTGGTGCCGGTGAACCGAGATGGTTAGATTTTTTTCACTCTGAGTCTTGCAATAAAGGGGGATTTAGACGGAGTTGAACCAGTCGATTGTGTCCTGCCACAAACGCTCTGACCCTCTTCTGAAAAACCCAAAATGGCCGATGGATTTCAGACCTAATTCTTCGGGTTCAAAGTGTCGTCGTTGTAGATTGGGATAGGCAGACATCATTGCATCAACGGAACGAGGTGTACCCCACTTATCGTCGGAAAAGCTGTAGGCCATCACCGGAGCCGTGAAATTTCGGTAACGCTCCAGCGGAAGCGAATCATCCCCAAGTAAGTACTTGGAATCACGACACCAACGGGACCATTCTAAGGCAACGCCTTTGGGCAAGTCCTCCGCAGAACTAAACCAGCTCCAAGGCATATAGCCAAGCAGTCTCGCAAGAAGCGGCAACGTGAAATACACGTGCACCGCGACCACCCACTTTTGCTCCCCACCTTGAAAGCCCCAATAGCCACTTTGTGCGGAGTAAGTGGTCATCGCCGTGATCTTGTCGGAGTTATCTAGTAGCCCAGCAACCTGACCACCCACACTGTGGCCAATCATAAAAAGACGATGGGGCTCAAATTTCTCGCAGACGTAATCCACCACAGCCGCCATGTCTTTTGCGGCCCAATCACGCATTGTTACTTTAAAGCCTCTTAAGCTATTCGGTTTCGACTCGGCAATACCTCTGTAGTCATAGGTAAGAGCAGTAAACCCCGCGTCGGTTACATATTTAGCAAAAGCTTCATAGAATCCTCGTGGCACGGCCGTCGCGCTGTTAATCAAAACAAGCTTATTACTTCCACCGCTGGGTAGGTAAACAGTGGCAGCTAGCGGGTAGTTATCCCTCGCCGAAATTTGAATAGGCTTACCGTCCATTAGGCTTCAATGTTCTTAAAATCGCC
>JBCCFQ010000557.1:0-3387 GCA_039029655.1 Pseudomonadota bacterium
CTTTCTTTTTTACTGGGGCTTTTTTCACTACAGCCTTTTTCGCTTTTGCTTTCGTTTTTGGTTTGGCCTTAGCTTTGGTTTTCGCTTTTGGCTTTGGTTTCGTCTTTGGTTTTGCCTTTACCTTTGTCTTTACCTTTGTCTTTGTACTGGCTTTTGGCTTGGCCTTTGTATTGGCCTTCGTCTTAGCCTTAGGCTTGGGTTTTACTTTGGCTTTTGTTTTCGCTTTAGTAGCAGGTTTCTTCTTTGCGGCTACTTTTTTCTTTTTCGCGGCTGGTTTGGCCTTAGCTGCTTTTTTTGCAGTGGTTTTCTTGGCGGGAGACTTCTTGGCTTTAGTCTTCGCTTTCTTTGCGGCGGGCTTCTTTCGCTTGGCTACCATTGTTAAATCCGTACAACAGTTGGGTTCAAAAAAGAGGCGCGAACCTTACCAGATAGGATAGGTTTCGCCAAGCAAATTTGGGGTGCTTAGAGCCTGCTCAGCCTGTACCCTAAGGGCGAATTGTCCTCACTGGAAACAGGGTTTTGAACGCCGCCCGTAGACTATCTGAAATCGCCCCGTTTCGCGTTATGGAGTTATTGGCAAGAGCCAAGGCGCTTCAAGCTCTAGGCCATGACGTCATTCACCTGGAAGTAGGCGAACCTGACTTCGAAACCCCACCCCCCATTGTTCAGGCAGGTATCGATGCATTGCGGACAGGTGCGACGAAATACACCGACGCAGGTGGCATCCCAGAGCTGAGGCAAGCGATCAGTCGATATTACGCAGATCAACACGATGTTCAGGTTTCGCCGAGCAGGATCTTTGTCACCGCGGGTGCCTCTGGTGGTTTGTTACTCCTAACGGCGCTGCTCCTGAATGAAAGAGAAAACCTTTTAATGACCGATCCTGGATATCCGTGTAATCGACATTTTTTATCGGCCTTCAATGCTGAGGGCCTGTTGGTGCCAGTGACTGAAGAAGATAATTATCAGCTCAATCCGAGCCTTGTCGATCAGTTCTGGAACGAGCACACCCGGGGTGTTTTGATAGCGACCCCGGCAAATCCGACCGGTTCCGTCTTGACCCGGATGGAACTGGGAGACCTATCGAAGAGCGTTCAGGCTAAGAATGGCCTGTTGATTGTTGATGAGATTTATCAGGGATTGGTGTACGAGAATCAATTGCGGTGCACCGCGTTAGGCGTTGATGACAATGCATTCATCGTGAACAGCTTTTCCAAATACTTTGGCATGACGGGTTGGCGCCTCGGGTGGGTAGTTGTGCCACATGCCTATGAAAAAGACTTGGAAAAGCTGGCGCAGAACCTATTCATCTGCCCTTCAACGATTGCTCAAACCGCTGCATTGTCTGCGTTCAGTGATGACGCAATTGCGGTCATGGAACAGCAACGTACCGAGTTCGCGAATCGAAGGAATTTCCTGGTACCAAAGCTAAGAGCCATCGGGTTTGACGTGCCTCAAATGCCAGCTGGTGCTTTTTATGTTTACGCCAAACTCCCATCGTCGATTGATAGTGAAACCTTCTGTAGGAGGCTGTTAGAAAAAGAATACGTCGCGATCACACCGGGAACGGACTTTGGCTTTCACAGCGCTGAACAGTTTGTCCGGATTAGTTACGCGAGGAATATAGAACAGCTGAATGAGGCGGTCCTGCGGATAGAGAGGCACTTAAACCAGTGAGGAACATGACCTCTGCAACATTGATTAAGCGTTATAAGCGCTTTCTTGCTGATTGCGTTCTTGAATCTGGCGAGCAGATAACCGCCCACTGCCCGAACACGGGATCGATGAAGAACTGTGTCGAGGAGGAAGCCAAAGTCTGGTTGTCACGCTCGGATAATCCCAAGCGCAAGTATGCCTACACGTGGGAATATCTCGTGACGTCTCGAGGGCACACCATAGGTGTGAACACCGGTAGGGCCAATAGCTTGGTGCTAGAGGCCATCAAATCGAACCAAGTAGCAGAACTAAAGGGTTACGAACAACTGCTTACGGAACAAAGGTACGGTCGGGAAAATAGTCGCATCGACCTCTTGTTGAAAAGCGCAAGTAAAGATGACTGCTATGTGGAAGTGAAAAGCGTGACATTGCTCGAACAACCCCCGAGCCGGGGTATTGGCTACTTTCCGGACGCGGTGAGCGAGAGCGGTACAAAACATCTTCGGGAACTAATCGAAGTGTGTGTCAGTGGCCAGCGCGCAGTTCTATTTTTCTGCGTGCAGCATACCGGTATCAATGAAGTTCGACCCGCGGACCATATCGATAAGAAGTACGGTGAGACACTTAGAGTTGCGATGGATCACGGCGTTGAAGTAATCGCCTATAAAGTACGCCGGGTACCGTCGGGCTTCAAGCTTTGGCGCGACGTACCGGTGGTCGTGAGCTAAGGCAAACGCCAAGGGAGGTGACAGATTTCCAGGCAGAGCTATCGAGGCTTAATCTTATCTCGTCAATGGCAGGATCACGGTAAAGTGCAGAATCTGGTGTTCTGGCTAGCCACAGAAGCCGGGCCCGTTCGGGTTATTGCAAAGGAGCAAGAGTCTGTGTTCTTTACACTGCGTTCAGATCTGGCGTTTGTGCAAAAGTTACTCGATGACCAGCTTAGTTTTCGACATGCGTCGATAGAGTTAACCAGTTTCACAACTAACGAGCCTGTTGAGGCAATTTACTTTCAGAATCAAAGAGATCTCGGGTTTGCTCGAGCCCTCCTGCAACGAAACTCAATTACCTGCTACGAAGCCGACGTCCGACCAACCGATCGATTCCTAATGGAGCGTTTTGTGGTGGGGGCTGCAGAGGTGACTGGAAATGAAAGCCGCTATGAATCCTACATCGAGTTGGACCAAGCGCAGTTTCGTCCAACAGATGTCAAAACACCCCTTGATGTCGTCTCCTTGGATATAGAAACCTCCGTTTCGAGAAACATTGTGATCAGCATCGCGATCTACGGTAAGGATACCGAGAAGGTCTTTATGCTCAGTGATCAGCCGAGCCAGATACTTGACTACGTGGAGTCTGTCGCAGATGAACGTAGGCTGCTGGAAGTTTTTCTAGATTGGTTCGCTAATAGAGATCCGGACTGCGTGATTGGTTGGAGTGTCGTTAATTTTGACTTGAGGTTTCTCCAGGAACGATGCGACTTCTATAAGATACCTTTTACGTTGGGTCGAGCTGACTCGGAAGTCCGTTGGAGGACCGTCGAGCAGGGTCAACAAAGAGTGTTCGCCATGGTTCCAGGTAGAACGGTGCTAGATGGTATCGAGTTGCTCAGAACCGCGACTTATAGTTTTGAGAGTTTTTCATTGGAAAATGTCGCAAGAGAGCTGCTTGGCCGGGGGAGCTTGCTGCATCTTAGCACACAGGTGCAGCACACCGCACGGCGCCCCAGAA
>JBCCFQ010000558.1:0-3385 GCA_039029655.1 Pseudomonadota bacterium
CCGCATTGCAGGTTGCCGCCGCCGCCCATCAACTGTCGTTTATTGCACAAGCCGCGGCAACTGCAAGCAACAGTATTGGGCAAGCTTTAGAAACTCTCGGACGTAAACAGTAATGACTACCATTGATCCGAGCCTAACCCTAGCGGATGCGATTCCGGGCTTGAATTCATCAAGTCATAGTGTGTCTCAGAGCTTTCACCAAGCCTTGGAACAGGCCAGAAGCACACAGATAGCGGGCCCCAGTCACGGCATGCAGTCACTACTGAGACCACTTTTAAGCCTCAACGAACGCTCCTCAGAGCTCACCATCCAAGCGACACCATTGATTGACCATGACATGAAACCGGGTGAGCTCATGATGCTCTCCATGCGCAGCCATGAATTCTTGTTTCACTGTGAATTGGTTTCCAACGTGGCCAATCGGGCATCCGACGGCGTTCAACAACTCTTTAGACAACAGTCTTAAGGTCATGACAAAACTTCGCCGTCTTTTCCTGATCTTACTGATGACCATTCTCGCCGGTTGCGGCTATGAAACCTTGTACTCCAATCTGGATGAACAACAGGCCAATGAGATGTTGGCGTTATTGCTTAGCCATGGTATTGACGCCAAGAAAACAGGATTAGACAAAAGTTGGAACCTGCAAACTCCACGTAATGAGATACCCAGGGCCATTCAACTCCTAAAGAATGAAGGGTTTCCTCGTGAGTCCTTTGAGTCTTTGGGTGATGTGTTCAAAAAAGAAGGGTTTGTGTCTTCACCCATGGAAGAGCGCGCGCGACTCCTTCATGCACTATCCCAGGAGCTGTCCAATACTCTGTCCGCCATTGATGGCGTCATTACCGCACGAGTCCATCTTGCCATCCCAGAACGACGTGTCTTGGAAGAAAATACAGCACCCTCTTCCGCTTCGGTGTTTATTAAGCACCGATCGGGCGCTGACGTCCAAAATCAAACTGCTGCCATCAAAGCCTTGGTGGTGAATAGTATTGAGGGCTTGCTGTACGACAACGTCACCGTGACCTTTTTTGTCACTCGGGCCGACCTGCCAAAACCGCAACCGACAGAAACTGTAAAACTGGCAGAAATCCCACTCATGTCGCTGGGGCTATCTGGCCTCGTTTTTCTCGCCTTTTTTGTTTACTTCGGGTTCAAAAGAACCAAGGCACACAAAACCCGAGCCTTGATGAGACGATGACATGTCGCAGTTGCAAACAGCCTATTCAAAACTAGCAAACTATCTCTTTACGCCGGTTGACCAAATTGACACAGGATGGCTAAAGCAATGGCTGGCGCCTTTTAAGGGCGTAGCGCATCAGGTCGAGCTAAGTCAACTTGCTCGTCGCTGGATACAAAAAGCCCACGAGCATGAGAGCTTAAGAGCGCCAATAGACACGCCTGACTTAAAACCTGATGAACTCTGGTTGATATCGGATATCGAAATACAAAAGGAATTGGCGCGCTTCCTAGGCGAGACCTCCTGCGCCTCACATGTGCGCAGGGTGATTGATCGCTCGGGTATTGACAGACTGCGAGACCAACTGGGCTTGGATACTCATCGAGACATTCTCTTTGGACCCAATCTCGAAGTGAAGGGCATCTGTACCGACGTATTTATGGCCCACTTGGATTCGGACCTGTGTGATTTCTTGACCAGTGTCGGTATTGGCCTATTGGAATCAACCCTATCTCCAGAGAATACCTTTGGTCACATGCGTATGCGATACGCTTTTTCACCAAAGGCCTGGGAAAAACGATTCAGTGGGCTTTCTTGCGACAAGACAGAACTCAACACTCTGATTCTAGATTTCGTGACCAAGAAGACCCATGGTGTTTAACCCGAAAGTTTCCCAGCTGCTCGGCACGACGCGGATCGTGGCCCCAGAAGATGTACCCAGTCTTAAAGACTTAGCCTCTCGCATCGAACAAGCTAAGACGGGAATCATCGAACAGGCGGCCACCAGCGAAGAACGCATTCAACAACAGATGACCGCAGGATATACGGAAGGTTATGAGGATGGGTTAAGCAACGCAATGAACGACGCGATGAATGTGTTGGTCAATCTGAAACATCGGCTAACCATAGAACACGACCAAATATGCAACGTGGTTACCGATGCTATTGGCAAGTTGTTGGATGAACCACCTGCGCAGGTTGTTACGCCCCAACTTGTGCAAGCCGCAGTAAACCAGGTCGCTGACTCAACGACCAGTCTCACAGTAGAGGTTTGCCCAGAACTGGTGGATACCGTTAAGAAACAGCTCGGTGATTTAGAGGACACACACGTTGTGCACGTTGAACCAGACCCCGCTATGGAGCCCACGGACTGTCGCATAAGAACTGCTGTAGGCATTATCGAAGCGGGCCTAGACACCCAACTTCACGCTTTGACTCAGGCACTCAAAGCGACTGTTTCAGAAACAACATGACCATTGACTCGGTAGCAAACGCACTGCGCCAGGCGACAACCCTGAGAAAAATTGGTCGGGTAGTACAGGCTCGAGGCACCGTGATTAGAGTCAGCGGTCTACCAGCTCGTATTGGTGAACTGTGTCGTATTAGCAATCCCAACGAACAATGGTCAATGCACGCAGAGGTGGTGGGCCTTGAGGCAGGCGCCGCCCTGTTGGTACCGCTGGGCCAATTGAGAAACTTAAGTCCGGACGCTCAAGTTGAGTGTTTGCCCAGCAGCACCAGCGTCGCCGTGGGTACGGATTTGTTGGGGCGAGTTTTGAACGCCAACGGCACCCCCATTGACAATGACACACCCACTCACGGCTTGGTCGAACAGGACATCTATGGGTTACCCCCAGATGCACTAAAGCGCAAGTCCATCGAACAAGTCCATGTGACGGGTATCCGAGCCATAGATGGGCTACTGACCATCGGTCGAGGCCAACGGGTTGGCATATTCGCTCCCGCCGGGTGCGGCAAAAGTACTTTGTTAGGCATGTTGACCAACTCTAAGGATACCGACGTTAATGTTGTGGCCTTAATTGGAGAACGAGGGCGTGAAGTTAACGATTTCATTGCGGAAAATTTAAAGGACCAGAAAACCCGTACGGTGCTGGTGGTATCCACATCCGATCAACCACCTCTTTTTAAGGTGCGTGCCCTAAATACCGCCACAGCCATTGCGGAGTATTTTCGAGACCAAGGACATGCCGTGCAGCTGTTGGTGGATTCTGTCACACGTTATGCCCGAGCTCTCAGAGACATTGGTCTAGCCGCCGGCGAACCTCCAACCCGACAAGGCTATCCGCCGTCGGTGTTTTCAACTTTACCCGAGATCCTTGAGCGGTCCGGAAACAACCACACGGGATCCATCACCGCATTTTATACCGTCTTGAACGAAGGTGACCTGCAAGCAGACCCCGTGGCCG
>JBCCFQ010000559.1:0-3385 GCA_039029655.1 Pseudomonadota bacterium
CTTGAGCTTGTACACAAGTTCGGAATTTGACTTTGTCACACTACCAGAGGCATTTACCACGGGTTCATCTTTCATGCCCAATAAAAAAAACCCCGATGTAGTGGAACTCATGCGAGCCGCACAGAGTCAAGTGCTAGGGGCAATGTCCGAAATACAAAACCTGTTGTCTTTGCCCAGTGGCTACCATCGAGACTTACAAAACACCAAGGGCCCATTACTCGCAGGCGTAAGAAAAGGGCTTCAGACGCTAAGTCTGTTACCTCGTTTAGTCGCCGAGATGGAATTTAATCCGGAGTCAATGGCAAGGGCCATTGGTACTGATATGTACGCTGCCGACAAAGCCATTGAGCTCAGCAAACAAGGTCTCCCCTTCCGCGATGCCTACAAACAGGCAATGAACGAAGACTACTCCAATGTTGATCCTAAACAGAGTCTTGAGGCCAGGGTTTCCCCCGGCTCACCGGGAAATTTGCAGTTAAACGTGCTCGAAGAGCGACTGGCTATTCTGAGCCCTTAATCGGCACTTCGCTGGGGCAAATGCCAAAGCGTACTTTAAAGGTGCGAGAAAAATGGGGTGCGCCGGAGAAGCCTACATGAAGCGCAACATTTTCAACGGAGGGTCGCGAAGCACCGCTTTCAGCGAGTAGTTTGTATGCTGCTTCTAACCGCTTTCTTAAGATCAGTTCGTGGATAGACTCTTCTTGGTTCTGAAACAGCTTGTGTAAATATCGCAGAGAAATCCCTTGAGACTGGGCTATCTGTGAGTTGTTTAGTCCAGGATCAAACAGATTGCTGTCGATAAACTGACGAATGCGCCGCATAAGGGCGTCCTTGACGCAATCGCTCTCAACCAATTCATTGGTCATGACAGTAGAGGTCAAACTCAAGGCAATCAGATTAACCAAATTCTCAGCAATCAGATCATTGGGCTGATCACCGTCACTACAGAGTTCCTTGACAAGAGAGAATATGAAATTTTGCACCACGCTGCCAATGCCAGACTGGGCAGAAATTTCAGTCGCCGTGTATTTTTCTGGGTTGAGTAGATGTCGCGTCAGTACTTCTCGTGGCATTTGTAAAACAAACTGATGAAACGGCTGCTCAAAAGTCAACGAGTAAGCGGCGGAGCTGTCGTAAAGGGCAAAACTTCCTGGTTTTAAATGAGCATTTCGACCATTTTGACTGACCACACACTCTTTTTCTATTTGGAAACTAATCAAGAAATCGTCTTCATTAGCCTGAGTGATTTGTCGACGGGAACGAATAGCAATTTGTGGATCGGAAATCACTTCTGAAAACCTAACGGGACCTAGTCCGAGACCGCCTCGGAGTGAACCGGTGAAGCCACGAATATTTTCGGGATTCATCCCGTCACAGTCCAGTTTTACATACTGCTCGCTAACGACATCACGCCAAAAATCAAAACGCGCCGAGCCGTCGAACTGCTCGACATCTTTTTGATAACCATTGGTGATTATGAATTCCACTTAATTCTATGTCCTTGCGTAAGGCAACAACCCTGTTTGATCGTGGCAGGCAATATACTCAAACTCAGCATCATCCCCGGTAATGACAGAAACCTCATGCCACAGTCTCAGCGCCATGTTTTCACCGAAACGTTCAGCGTGACCCATGAACTGGTCAAAAATCTTCAGATGTGTCGGATGGCTTTTTGCCCACTCTTCGAATGCATATATATCAAGAGCATAGCCCAAGCCAAAGGTTTGGTCTAATTGCGCACCATCCCCATCGGTACTTTGCATAAGACGCATGTTTAAGCATCTGCTTTCTATCGGGTTGTCTCTAAGATAGTCCATACCTGCTCGTAAACTGGGTTCTACCTCATTTAGATAAAAGTCACGCTCCTCAGTTTCACATCGGCCCCAATCCTGTCCAGATCGAATGATGCACATGAATTTGTTTGGCTTGACCAGAACGCGGTCTTCACCACGGGTCGCAGTTAATTTTCGCGATATAGCGTCTGGCCCACGCATTTCATCATTACCCGAAAGGGGAATGCGGTCTCGTGCGGCGCCAGGATAGGCATGTTCCTCAACCGGTCCTTCAAGCTCCCCCGCCAAATTCGCTATGCCATGAGAGTTTGGGGTGGAGTGTAGGGTTTCTATATTCTCTTGGGGTACATGAAAGACTTCACGCCAATAGCCACACCCTTCGTTTAGGCGGTCTTTGCTTTGCCACCAATCTTGAACGTTTTCCCACCAGTGCTTGTATCCCTCGTTTTTCCAATAGGCAATCCCTACTGTGTTTGAAACACCCTTGGCATCCACAAATTGCGCCGTCTCCGCTAATTCTGGTGCATGATCGCCTTGGAAAAGCGAACTTGTGATCCACTCTTGCCAGGCAGAACTGGGCTCACCCTGAGCACCAAAAAAAGCGGAGGTCAGGCGTGTCGTATTACTTGGCCACTTGGCCGCCCACGCAGGAACCGGTGGTTCAAAATCCGGTGGCATGCTTTTTCTATTGCGACCCGTCATTGCTTGTCCCCCCTTATTGTTCGACGGCAACCTCTTCGTGTGCCTTGCTGGCACCGTCAGTATCCGAGACTTCATTGTGCGGCAAAGTTCGATGCACTGTTGTGGGTTGGGGCTCACTGTTAAACAATAGAGCCGTGGCATCAGGCCGTGAATAGTGACCTACGGGATCAGCAAAACACTTGGCAATAGTGATCTCGTTAAGGTCTAGCTCGGCAATTAACAGACCCTCAGCATCCGTCGCAATAGGCTCTGCCAGTGACCTGCCGTCAGGACCATAAATCCGAGCATACCCGCCCCCGGGTAACAGCAGTGCTTCATGGAGCTCATTTTCAACCATGAGGCTCATCATATCTTGAGACACGACTCCACATGCTGCAATGACAAAACACTGCCCTTCCACAGCGTATTGCCGAGAAGCGCCATTGTTGACCTCTGGACCCAAGGCATGGGCATCCGGGTAGCAACTAAAGGATGGCCAAGCAGCTGCATGGATTTGTTCGTGTTGGCTAAACATGGCGTACTTACTTAGGGGTTGCAGATGCTCCCAACAAGACAGTTGACCGATTCGTCCAATAGACGTCTCCGAAACCATCAAATGAGATCCATCCCCATCACCAAACACGGTACGCTCCATATGAGTGGGCTTGAGCTTTCGGCGTGCCGAGAGGGTTTCACCATCAGGACCGATGAGAAATTGCGAGATATAGAGTGATCCATGATCCTTCTCGCTGGCACCCAGGGACACATGGATTTGGTTATCCGCGGCCGCCTTAGCAATCTTTTTGTAATACTCATCATCAAAACTCAGACAATTGGCATGATAGGCACCGAAGTACTTTAGATTGATGGCGGTCGCATTAAGCCATATGTACCAAGGATAGCCAGGTACC
>JBCCFQ010000560.1:0-3378 GCA_039029655.1 Pseudomonadota bacterium
AAATCCGGTGGATTGTTTGAATGGATGAAACTGGGCGTTGCGGCGACTTTGGTTGCCTCCTTGAGTATTGTATTGATGCAGACTGTGTACCAAAACGATTCCGGCCGGGAAGCCGACGATCCAGGTGGCTACATTGCACCTAAAGATACAGGTCAGGTTGATCAATTGATGGCGCGGTCTGCGGAGCTTGAACAGGCGCTGCGAAGAATTTCTTACGGTGATAGAAACGTTGTTGATGTAAGAACTGTGGAAACCATCGTGGCACTAGAGGACCGATTAGCCCTGGTGGACTATGGTTTGAGTCAGCGTCGATTGACTCCTCGTCAAAGACAAGATCTTTGGCAAGAACGCGTAAGACTAATGGATTCATTACTTCGTGTGCATTATGCGCGCATGCAAAGGAATTCGTATTGATTGTTGCGACCAAAGCTAGAGTTTGTCGCATCTAGTAATCGCAATCACATTAATTTTGAGGAACTAGAATGAAAAAGATTTTGCTTCTATGTCTTGCCCTGAGCTTAGGTAGCGCAATGGCACAAGATGAAGACATAGACGCGCGTTGGGAAGACGCACAAAAACGTCTTAACGATGCGGCTCGCGAAATTGCTGAGTTGAGCAGTCAGTCTGTCGATATCGAGCGCTTATTGTCACGGGCGGATGGTCGCCGCCGTGCCGTGATCGGTGTCAACATAGACACCGAAGGCAAAGGGATTGACGAAGGTGTTCGCATTCAAGGTGTGTCACCTGGTGGCCCCGCGGCTGATGCGGGACTAAAAGCCGATGATGTTCTTTTGTCCATCAACCACAACAAATTGGTCGATGAAAACGACGAATCAGCGGTGGAGAAGCTGTTGAGTTACATGGGTGACGTTAAGGCCGGTGACATGGTGGACGTCGAGTATCTGCGAGGAAAACAAATTCGCAATGTGCAGATCAAAGCTGAAAGTTTGGGTCCCCGTGTGTTTTCCTTTTCCTCACCCAATGGGGCACGAGGATTTAGTTTTAGCAGCGGAGACCTCGACGCCGTTATGCCTAAAGTGTTCGATTCCACTTTGAGTCGTTGGGGTGACTTGAGTTTGGTTTCGGTTTCGGAAGAACTGGGCGAGTATTTTGGCGTTTCGGAAGGTTTGTTGGTGGTCAGTGCGCCACAAGATGATGTGCTGGGCTTAAAAGACGGCGATGTCATCCAACGTATTGACAGCCGAGTGCCGGCTGACCCACGTCACGCCATTCGGATCCTCCGATCTTATCGTCCCGGAGAAAAGGTCAATATCGAAATCGTTCGACAAAAGAAAAATCAGTCTCTGGATTTGGAGTTGCCCCAGCGGTCTGCTTCCAACATGCAAAGAAGATACTTCTTTAATCCAGAAGAGTAATAGGTCCCTTTGAGAGCCAGGTTCGGCACTGGTTCTCTCACCGTAAAGTGACCCCAAGGCCCCAAAGGCGTGACGCCTCTGGGGCTTTGTGTTTTTTCGCTAAGCCATTACTCACTATAATGCCGCCTATGCAGCGAGATTTGTTTACATACCAATTGCCCGAGGAGCTTATCGCGCAAACGCCACTGAGCCGACGAGATGACTCCAAGCTCCTATGTATTGATGGCCAAAAAAAGTCGTTCGATGATGGGAGTTTTTGCGACTTAGTTGATTTGCTCAGTGCGAAGGATCTGCTGGTATTCAACAATACCAAAGTGATTCCAGCGCGGTTGTTTGGCCAAAAAAACAGCGGCGGTAAAGTTGAGATTTTCGCTGAGCGACTACTGTCTGCCAACGAGCTGCTGGCACAAGTCCGCGCCAGTAAGTCCCCGAAGTCCGGCAGCAAAATACGGGTAGGAGAATATGAACTTAGGGTGATGGGCCGGGATGGCGAGTTCTTTGTACTGGCATCGGATCATCCTATTGAAAGCGTTTTGGACGCCTATGGCCATATTCCTCTGCCACCCTACATCCATCGTCCCGACACTCAAGAGGACAGTGCCCGTTATCAAACGGTTTATGCCAGCGTACCCGGCGCTGTAGCGGCACCCACAGCAGGTTTGCATTTTTCAAAGACTTTGTTGGACACCCTTAGCGAAAAGGGTGTGGCACAGGCTTTTGTTACTTTGCATGTGGGCGCCGGAACGTTTCAGCCAGTCCGGGTGCAGGACCTTAAGAAACATCGAATGCATCGTGAGCAAGTCCAGGTGGATGGATCGGTGGTGGCTGCTGTAGAAGCTTGCAGGCAACGAGGGGGTCGGGTTGTCGCCGTAGGCACTACCAGCGTGAGAAGTTTAGAAACAGCGGCACTTGCAGGGCACTTGACTGAGTTCCACGGCGAGAGTGATTTGTTCTTGTACCCTGGCGCCAGCTTCCGTGTGGTAGATGCCATGATCACAAACTTTCATTTGCCCGAGTCAACGCTGTTGATGCTGGTGTGTGGTTTCGCCGGCACAGATCTAGTCCTGAGGGCTTATGATCATGCGGTCCGTGAACGTTATCGTTTTTTTAGTTATGGTGACGCTTGCTTTATCACCCGGCCCGGATGTGTATGAAATTTGAGGTTGCGAAAACCGATGGCAACGCCAGACTCGGTCGCTTAGAGTTTGAGCGAGGTGACGTGGATACGCCCGCGTTCATGCCGGTGGGCACCTACGGCACGGTGAAAAGTGTAACCCCAGAGCGCGTCAAGGAGGTGGGTGCTCAAATCATCTTAGGGAATACTTTTCACTTAATGCTTAGACCAGGTACTGAGGTGATCGGCGCTCACGGTGATCTGCACGATTTCATGAATTGGCCGGGTCCTATCCTGACGGACTCCGGTGGGTTTCAAGTTTTCAGCCTGGCGAAAATTCGCAAGATCACCGAGGAAGGCGTGGCGTTCAGGTCGCCGGTTGATGGCTCCGAAGTATTCTTAAGTCCTGAAGTTTCCATGGAGGTTCAAAGGGTACTTGGATCGGACATTGTCATGATTTTTGACGAGTGTACGCCTTACCCCGCTACCTATGCTCAGGCGAAATTGTCCATGGAGCTTTCTTTGAGATGGGCTCAGCGTAGTCGCGACGCCCACGCAGACAATCCGTCGGCGTTGTTTGGGATTATTCAAGGTGGAATGTACCCAGATCTAAGGGAGCAGTCCTTACGAGGGCTTGAGGGCATTGGCTTTGATGGGTATGCCATTGGTGGGCTTGCGGTGGGTGAGCCCGAAGACGAAAGATTGACGGTGCTAGATGATTTGGCGCCCCTGGCACCACGGGACAAGCCCCGATATTTAATGGGGGTAGGTACACCAAAAGACATTGTAGAGTCGGTGCTTCGGGGTGTGGATATTTTTGACTTCGTTATCTTTCCCCTCCCGTAATAGGGGAGTATTAGGCATGGGTCAATTACCTATTTATTATCG
>JBCCFQ010000561.1:0-3377 GCA_039029655.1 Pseudomonadota bacterium
CATGGACAGGCATTTTATCTGGCTTAATTCGTTCTCTACGGAACAAACCTTCGAAGGTTCACTGCGCCTTCGCTTTTCACCTAATCAAACAAAACACCGTGAAGAAAGAGCGGTCGCGAGACGGTTCGCGAATGCTCAACAGTTTCATCTCGCACCTGCATCGGTCATACCTCTAACAACAAAATTCGATGAACCCACCTGCGTAGTGTTAAAGCCGTTCACGCAAAGATCAACGCCAACCCAACGGGTAGTCACATCGATTCAGTTTTCAGAGGTACCAGGATGCACTCATCAACGCGAAATCGCTCTAAGGTATTAGGAGCTGCATTAGTCCTGATTGGCGTGACAAGCGCCTCAGTCTCTAATGCGGGACCCCCGGAGCAAGCAAAACGTATCCATGACAGATTGACCGGCGTACCGCCGACTCAAGCAGTCTTGGATTCTATGACCACCATGATTGAGAACGGAGACGCCGTAGGCGCTGCCATGGAAGCCATGGACAACCCGGCGTTTTACAACACCACCCTTAAGGAGTTTGCCGCACCGTGGACAAACACCGCCGAGTCGGTGTACGTCGATCTCAATGACTTTATCGCCACCGTGATTGGAATGGTGAGAGACGACGTTCCATTTGACCAAGTCCTTCATGGAGATATTGTTTATGTGGGGTCGGCGAACGCCAGCAATAACGTCGACTATTCCCAGGACAACAACGATCATTATTTGGTCTTACAAAATGACGCGGTGGATCTCAGTGATCCGGCAAATCTGGTGCAGCAGGCGCAATCGGCCCTGCCCGGTTCCCAGTTGGCACCGGGACAGACTGCCGGTGTGATGACGTCCAGGGGATTTGCAGAGGCTTTTCTGATCGCGGGCACCAATCGTGCCGCTGTGCGTTTCGCTACTTTGAATTTCATGTGCATGGATACGGAAGACTTTAGGGATGTGACCTCCCATCCAGATCGAATCCGACAAGATGTGACACGGTCCCCTGGTGGCGATTCCACGATCTTTCTCAACGATTGTCTGTCATGCCACGCGGGACTGGACAGCTTAGCTGGTGCATTCGCTTACTATGACTTCGATGAAGAACTTCAACAACTGGTTTATACAGGAGGTGAAGTACAACCAAAATTCCTAAACGATCCCGGAAACTTCCGTTACGGTTTCGCAACCGACAACGACTCTTGGATTAACTATTGGCGTCAGGGACTCAATAGTTTCGTTGGTTGGAACGCACCCGGTGATGGTTCGGGTGCTGGCGCCAAAAGCTTAGGTATGGAGTTTGCCACCACTCGGCAATTTTCCGAATGCCAAGTCAAAAGGACCTTCGAAAAAGTCTGTCATCGATCACCCAATGGGCCCGCAGATTTAGCGGCCGTCCAAAGTATCGCCAACAGTTTCGAAGCCAACGGTAACAGCATGAAGCAGGTGTTCGCGGAAACGGCTGTGCACTGCATGGGTGAATAACCCAAATCCGCTTCCGAGAGTTCAGTTTTAGGAGAATGGTTGTGAACCAGAGTAATTTCCAAGCACGAACAACCCGCACCGCCGCTGTTCCCAGTTGGTTGGTTATGTTGTTTGTTGCGTTTTTTATAGCGGGGTGTGTGCAAGAAGAGACCCCTTTGTCTTCTGCCAATGACACCCCGACAGAAACACCCGATGATGACAATCCGCCTGCGGATGATCCACCGGCCGATGACCCACCTGCGGATGACCCACCTCCAGGTGGCCCACCTGCCGACGATCCACCGGCAGATGATCCGCCTGCAGATGATCCTCCTCCGGGTGATCCACCTGCCGATGATCCGCCTGCAGATGATCCACCAGCAGATGATCCTCCTCCCATGGATGATCCACCACCACCAAATGATCAGGATATTTTCGCGGCCACCCTTCATCCGCTATTGACCAACCCGGCCAATTTCTGTGCTGGCTGTCATGGAGCAACCCAGGAGCCAACAATAGCCGTGGCAGATGTATCGATCGCGTATACGGCCATAACCAGTCAACAAAAAGTCAACCTGAACGACCCAGCAGCGTCCAGAGTTTACTTACGTGCATCGGTAGACCGACACAATTGTGGCGGCGATGACAACTGTGACCGTGTTGCCACCGAGTTTCTCGCGGCGATTCAATCCTGGGCGGATCAAGTGGCAGACGCTGCCCCGCCTCCCGACGACGGTGCACCCAGTGCGGTGTTGAGTATGCCGACGGATTTTGCTTCCGGCGTGGATTCCTCTATCGCGCGAGCAGATGCTGCGGTCATTGCTATGTTTACTTTCTCCGAAGGAGCCGGAGACACCACCATGGATAGTTCCGGTGTAGGCGATCCCATCGTGCTACAGCTGGAAGGTACCGAGTGGGTAGAAGGCGGCGGCATTCGAAATGTGTCTGGTAAGGCCCAAGCCGGTCCTGCCGAAAGTCAGAAACTATTCGATATGATCACCGCGGTGGGTGAATACAGCGTGGAAGCCTGGGTGATACCAGACAACGACGCTCAAGATGGGCCCGCACGTATCGTGAGTTATTCCCAAGACACTGGTACTCGCAACTTCACCATGGGACAAAACGCGATCTATTATCAGCTGAGAAATCGCAGCGCCAACACCAACGCAAATGGTCAACCGGCACTCGAAGCTGACAATAGCCCCATCGCCCTGTCGCTCACCCACCTAGTCATGACCTTTGATCAAGACACGGGTCGAAAGATCTATATCAACGGCGCATTGGTGGCTGAAGAAAACACGGCGGACACTTTAGATTGGGCGCAAGGCCAGTCGTTAGTGCTGGGTAACGAAGTAACCAATAACCGCATCTGGCAAGGCATTATTCAAATGGCTGCCATTCACAACAAAGCGCTGGACAGCCTCGAGGTTCAACAAAACTTCGATGCCGGAGCCGGCAGTTTGTTGACCCTGCGGTTCGATGTGTCTTCTGTGGTAGGCGGGGCCAGCTTCATTGAGATGGAAGCCTCGACCCTAGATTCCACATCTTATCTATTCGCCAAACCCACTTTGGTGTCCGACCAAACCGGAATTGCAGTGAAAAACATACGCATCGGCGTTAACGGATTTAAACCGGTGGCTGCACAACCCTTCCGTCGAATCGACACCATGGTCGTCCAACCTCCTATGGAGCTCTCTCCACTCGGTGCGGTGATACCTCTGAGTCAGGGTCCAGAGATGGATCAATTCCAGTTGGAGTTTGAGGTACTAGGCGCTCAGACCGGCTTTGCCGAGACCGTTCCACCTGCGGCACCACCTGTACCGCCGGAGGATGTTGAAGAGCCGGTTTATGGCGTAAGAACGTTCACCCAGATTAATGACACCATGTCCAATCTGACTGGGATTAACCCGGGCAACGTGAGCAATACC
>JBCCFQ010000562.1:0-3352 GCA_039029655.1 Pseudomonadota bacterium
CGAGTCTCTGGATGTTCTCGACCTCACGTAGAATGGTCTTGGCCCGATCCACCACTTCCTGACCCGCTGGGGTAATGCCCCCCAGGCTCTTCCCTAGCCGGGTAAATAGCTGTAAACCCAGCTCTTCCTCCAGGAGACGAAGTTGCTTGCTGACCCCTGGTTGAGAGGTAAAAAGACTGTTAGCAGCTGCGGTTATATTTAGCCCACTGTCAACGATGGCAAGTAAGTACTTGAGTTGCTGTAGCTTCATAGCGTAAAGGCTCAGATTTGGACCCATTCCCTAGGGCTGCGTATCGTATATAACCAGACGCTATATCTCCAGAAAAATTCATTATTTTTTTTGATCTGCAGTTTTGGCTATGGTTTAGGAAAGCCAACTGAATCCCAAATACTGATGGACTACTACCCAATTTTTGTTGATCTGAGAGCTAAACCTTGCCTGGTGGTTGGTGGCGGCAGTGTGGCGCTGAGAAAGACCAAAGCGCTACTCTCTGCCCATGCAACGGTAACTGTGGTGGCCCCAGATCTAGAGCCGGAACTGTCTCATCTCGCCGAGCAAGGTCTTGTCACCCACCTAGCCCACCCATTTTCCGATGATTTGGTCTTAGGCAAGTTCTTAGTCATCGCCGCAACCGATCGGTTGGAAGTCAATACCTCGGTGTACCAAACAGCCACCAAACAGGGCTGCTTGGTGAACTCGGTGGATGACCCCAAGCGCAGTAACTTCATTACGCCTGCTATCGTGGATCGTTCCCCCATTGTGATTGCCATATCCAGCGGCGGTTCTGCGCCGGTGTTGGCTCGACGCATTCGCGCAAAGTTGGAAACGGAGTTGCCTAAGCGACTAGGACAACTGGCAAACTTAGCGCAAAAGTATCGACAACGGGTGAAGAAGATTTTTTCCAATATCAGTGCTCGCCGAAAGTTCTGGGAAATGACACTGACCGGTCCCGTAGCAGACGCCATGTTTAGGGGTGATTCGCCGGAAGCCACCCGTCTCTTAGAACAAAGTCTTACCTCTCCACAAAAACCGGCCAATGGAACTGTCGGTTTAGTAGGCGCTGGGCCTGGCGACAAAGGCCTACTGACCCTTCGAGGATTTCAGTGGTTACAAACCGCTGATGTTATTTTGTACGACCGATTGGTGAGTAACGAAGTGTTGGAACTGGCACGTAGAGACGCAGACTTGGTGTTCGTCGGCAAAAAACCCGGATGCCATCAAGTCACCCAAGAACAAATCATTGAAAAATTGATCAATTGGGCTCGTCAAGGAAAGAAAGTCTGTCGACTCAAAGGGGGTGACCCCTTTGTCTTTGGTCGGGGCGGAGAGGAATTAGAAGCACTGCAACAAGCCCAAATCCAATACGAGGTTGTCCCGGGCATTACGGCGGCCGTTGGGGCCGCAGCCTATAGCGGTATACCCCTTACCCATCGAGATCACGCGAGTTCCGTGCGCTTTGTAACCGCCCATTGCAAAAAGTCCCTGGACTGCTTGGATTGGAACGCCTTAGCCAAGGAGAAACAAACCCTCGTTTTTTACATGGGGGTTGCTAAACTAGAAACGTTGCAAAAAGAACTAATACGCCACGGGCTCACGGCAACTACGCCCATCGCCTTTGTGGAAAACGCAACGAGACAAGAGCAACGGGTGGCAACCGGAACGCTAGGCACCCTTTTTTCGACAGCCGAAAGATACAAGATTGTGTCTCCCAGTGTATTGGTGGTGGGGGAAGTTGCGAAATTAGGAAACCAGCTTGCATGGTTTGGTGTCAAAGCCGGCAACACGATTGATTGGCAGGCCGCAACCGGAACCTAATGCTCAGAAAGGAGCCCATAAATGATTTACGACAGCATCCTCGACACCATTGGCAACACACCGATCGTTAGACTCAATCGATTGGGACCAGACCACGTCAAGCTTTATGTGAAAGTAGAAGCATTTAATCCTATGGCGTCGGTCAAAGATCGATTGGCTTGGGCAATCATCAAGGATGCCGAAGATAGCGGTGCGCTGAAACCTGGGCAAACAGTGGTAGAAGCTACCTCCGGCAATACCGGAATTGCACTCGCCATGGTCTGCGCTGCAAGAGGTTATCCTTTCGTCGCGACAATGGCCGAGTCTTTTTCTATCGAGCGGCGCAAACTGATGCGCGCATTAGGAGCAAGAGTCATTCTAACGCCAGCAGCCGAAAGAGGCTCTGGTATGGTCAGAAAGGCACAAGAACTGGCAGATCAGCACGGTTGGTTTTTGGCAAACCAATTCAAGAACCCCGCCAACCCTGCCTACCACAGAAACACCACGGGACCCGAAATCCTAAGAGACTTCGCGGGTCGGCGACTAGACTACTGGGTGACGGGTTGGGGCACAGGTGGCACTATGACTGGCGCGGGGGAAGTCATCAAAACCGCACGACCAGACATCAAGATTATTGCCACGGAACCGGCTGGCGCTTCTTTGCTGTCTGGCGCACAGTGGCAGCCACACAAGATCCAGGGTTGGACGCCAGATTTTATTCCCGATGTGCTCAATCAAGAGATCTTTGATGAATTGGTTCCCATAGAGGACGATGTCGCCATCGAAACCGCCCTGTCGTTGGCACAACAGGAAGGTATTTTTGTTGGAATCTCAGGGGGCGCCACTTTAGGTGCTGCGATTCGCGTAGCGGAGTCCGCGCCCGATGGCAGCGTGGTATTAGCTATGTTGCCAGACACCGGGGAACGCTACCTGAGTACCCCACTTTTCGCAGGAATCGAAGAAGGATCCGATGATGACTGGCTGGAAACCTTAGAACATCAAGCCTAACATCCCTTGACATGCAAAGTGAGCACACCTTAAGGTATTAGGCATGCAAAGAACCGCTAACTTTTTTTTCTTTTTTATCGACCATCCTTAGGAGGCCGATAGGGGCGATTTTTTGAAAACGCAAACAAAGGCCTCCTAATTAGGGGGCTTTTTTTTGGCTCGGGGTACCAGGAAATGAACGATAAGAACCAAAACGAACAAGCCGAGATTCGGTCTAACATCAACCGAGTCGACAGTGAATTGCTCAAGCTACTCGCCGAACGACGCGCACTTACTTTGAGTATGGGTAAGTTTAAAGACCGATCGGGTTCTGCTTTGAGAGATCAAGAACGTGAGCAAAACCTGCTCAAACGGTTAACGGAAGAAGCCAAGCCTCTGGGACTGGACCAGTACTTTATTACTAACCTATATCACGTTATTTTTGAGGATTCGATTCGAGGACAAGAGCGCTATCTCACTGCAACGGCCAATATGTCTTCCGATGCAACAGAGTTAAGGGTCACATTCGAAGGAAACACGGGCTCCTACAGCTACTTGGCCGCAAGTCAG
>JBCCFQ010000563.1:0-3344 GCA_039029655.1 Pseudomonadota bacterium
GAGGATCAGTGGCGATGTGTTGTGGCATTAGAGGAAGTAGAAAACCCGGGCAGCTATGCGTTTGAACTGACGGGCGGCAGCTTCCCGGTGCCGGGATTCGTCGTACGCACAGGCGATCGTCTCTTTGCCTACGTTAATGTTTGCCCCCATGCGGGAAGACACCTGCAGTGGGCTCCACACCGGTTCTTGACTAAAGATTTGCGCAACATTATTTGTTCTGCCCACGGTGCGATTTTCGAAATTGATACCGGGCTGTGTGTGGCTGGCCCTTGTTTGGGCGAAAGCCTAAGGCCCCTTGCGACAAGGGTTGTAGAGGGCCAGGTGGCAGTGGCGCTACCGCACTTTAAGAATTAGTTCCGTCAAAGAAATCCAATGGGTCGTTCCATTGTTGGGTAGGTATTTCCTCAATATCAATTCGATAGTCTACTTGCTCAATGTCCATGGAACCTGACCAATCCTCAGGCGCTTCAATCTCTTCGACGTACATTAGCTCCCAACATTCATCGTCGAATTCTTCAACTGTGCCATCAAAGTACTGGACCTCGATGGTCCCGTCGTCTCCGTCCAATGCCACCACTTCAAAGATGATAGATGTATCGTGACGATACCATTCGCCAACGACAGGTAGTGGTTTGTGTATCACAGCCAATCTCCCTGGCATGGTTAGATAATTCTATATATAGACCAATTCGGCCGAGGATCAAGCGAGATTTTTTGGAGCCAAAAAAGTTGTTAATGCCAGTGGACAAAGAGAACGCCTGGTGAGAGACTAGAAAATTCTGTGTCGGATACTTACCGTTTCCGATAAATTAAATCCCACACCCCATGTCCCTTTTTGATGCCCCTGGTTTCGAACTTTGTCACCGGGCGATGTTTCGGTTTGGCCAACCCAGGAAGAGAAACATCTTTAAAGTTATTTTGGTGTCGATGCATCACTTTGACTACATGCTCTACATACGGATGCCAGTCAGTCGCAACGTGAAAAAGCCCTTTGTGTCTTAACACTCTGTGAGTGAGTTCAACAAAAGCGTCTTGTACAATGCGCCGTTTGTGATGTTTTTTCTTTGGCCACGGGTCTGGAAAGAAAAGTTGTATGGTGTCAAAGCTGTCACTGGGCAATTGGTGCACAAGAACATCCATAGCATCGTGGCCACTGATCCGAATGTTCTTGAGCGACAGCTGTTTTATGCGAATCAGTAAATGGCCGATTCCTGGTCGATGGACTTCGATCCCTAAATAGTCACTATCGGGAGATTCATTGGCTTGGGCAGCCAAGCTTTCACCATTCCCAAAGCCAATTTCCAGAATGCGGTGGTTTTGTCGACCGAATAAGTTTTCTAGGTCGCAGGGATTTGGGCTAAAGACTAATTCCATGCCGGACCAGTCTTCCTCAAGGGCCATTGCTTGGGAGTTGGTCATACGGCCTTGACGTTTTACAAAACTTCGAATTGAGCGTTGTTCTGATTTTTCGTTCACGTCGGTCCTGGGGACGATTCTGGTAACATCTCATAAAAAGCACAGGGGTTGATTATGAGACGGTTGGCTTTGTTAGGCGTTCTATTATTCACGTTCACCCTTCTGGCTCAAGAGGGGGCTGAGAATGATAATGGTATTTACATCATTTTCGACGGCTCCGGTTCAATGTGGGGGCAATTGGATGATGGAACCCACAAGATAGAGGCGGCGCGAGACGTGCTTGGACAGTTTGTTGAACAGGATTTTGGGCGTAGATCCCTAGCACTCAGAGTGTATGGGCATCGCAGAGAAGGGGACTGTGATGACATTGAGCTGGTTCAAGATTTCGCGCCCGCCGAATCGGCAAAGGTGGGGATCAAAGCATTTGCCAGCAAGGTGAACCCCAAGGGAAAAACACCCATCAGCCGAAGTCTCAAAGCGGCCCTAAATGACTTTGGTGAACGCGCCGGGGAAATTATCTTAATAAGCGATGGTGTCGAGACTTGTGATGAGGATCCATGTGAGTTGGTTAAGTCATGGGCGGAAAGAGACGTTTTAATCAAGGTACACGTTGTCGGTTTGGGTCTAAACGAACAGGAACGCGCTGCCATGCAGTGCATTGCTGATGCGTCCGGAACCGATTACCAGGATGCTCAAACTGGCGATGAACTAGCGGCTGGGCTTGGGAAAATCAAGGATCAAGGCGCCGGCCCTCAGTTTTACTTAGCGGGTCTTGATGACGAAGGCAACCCGTTGCCCATCGAGGGAACGCTGGGGTCCGGAGAAGTCAGCATTCCCGTATCTTCGGAAGGCAGATTTGTCATCGACGGTGGTGAGTATGAAATGACGGTTGGAGTGAAAACACGAAACGGTAATCTGTACCGACCGATAACTGAAACCATAACGGTCAAGGAAGCCGGCACAACCAATATCGAAGTCATCGTGCCGACACCCCCAAGAGTCAGCGTTCAATTTTTTGATCAGGGTGCGGAAGTTGATGAATCGGGGTTGGTCTATGTTAGCCAAGCGGGCCAGGAGCTGTTTCGTTTTCGGGCCATTGACGAAATATACATAGATGAAGGTGAGTATGAATTTCAAATTTCCCCAAACGCCTTTAACCAGTTGACTCAAAGTGCTGAATTAGGCCCAGGGGACAGGCGAATCATTGATTACCATTTGGCCAAAGTGGTGCGAGCGGTGATTCACTTTTTGCCGACAGGATCAAGGGATCGCTACCGACGCAGTGGCCCGGAGCTTTGGCAAGATGGTGAGAAAAAATTTACTTTGAATGGGGCGAGTGGTGGACGTATTGTTCCGGGAACTTACGACGTGGTGTGGCCCAATAGCCTAACCGGCTATCGCGTTGACGGTGTCGTTATCACCGACGAAGCGCAACAGAGCTTTGAGTTTGTCATTCCGGGTGGTCACGTAACCCTACAGTATCTAGATATCGACGGAAATCCTGTGGATGACAAACGAGCGTTTGTCGCCAGAGCGGACGATCCCTCGTCTTCGACCTACACGGAAAGCGGACAACGCAGACCTTTACCGGCCGGCGAGTATGTGGTCAGCGGTTGGCGGCCGCCAGAGGGGAGTCGCTATCCCAATGTGGAGTTTACGGTAACCGAGGGGTCTGATGAGGTTATCGAAATCAGAGCAGTGGCCCAGTGAGCTGTATCCATGAACGTTGACGGTAGTTGCCACTGCCGCAACGTCACCTATACCGCTGAAATAGATCCAACCAAAGTGTTCTGTGTGTCATTGCACGGATTGCCAGACTTTAAGTGGTTCTGCCTTTCGCGTCGTTGTGTTTTGTTCAGAGGACAGCTTCAAACTTACAAACACAGCCAAAGATTTACATCAAGACCGCTGAGAGCGGCCGCAAAAGA
>JBCCFQ010000564.1:0-3344 GCA_039029655.1 Pseudomonadota bacterium
ACCGATCCGGATTTCCCTCAGGACGTCGCGCTTTATCGCATCGAGCAGATGGGTTCTCCTTTGCTACTTCTCGCCCTCGGATTGCGGAAGGTTTGACACGTATCGAGGCCCACGCGGATTGGTTGTTGCAAGAAGTGGGTGTTGAGTTTAGGGACGATCCACGGGCCTTAGAAATCTGGCGCTCAGCAGGAGCCGACGTCGATGGCGTAAGAGTTCGTCTACCCAAAGGCATGGCGAGAGAGCTGTGCAAAACCATTCCCGCCCAATTTACCCAACACTCACGCAATCCCAAGCGAAACATCAAGATTGGGGGAAGAAACGTTGTCTTCGCACCTGCCCATTGTCCGCCATTTGTCAGAGACCTTGACGGTGGGCGACGCTATGGATCTTTGGAAGACCTAACCAAGCTCATCAAGATAACTTACATGACACCGTGGCTGCATTCTTCCGGTGGCATCACTTGTGAGCCTTGTGACATACCCGTGAACAAGCGTCACTTAGATATTGTCTATGCCCATATACGTCACAGCGATAAACCATTCTTAGGCGCTATTACCGCCAAAGAACGGGCGGAAGACTCTGTGGCCATGGCGCGCATTTTGTTTGGTGCAGACTATTTGGAAAAACACTGCTGTGTTATTGGCAACGTCAATGCAAATTCACCTTTGATGTTTGACAAAGTAGCCAGTCAAGCCATCGAAGTGTATTGCGGTGCCAACCAGGGAATTATCGTGGCGCCTTTTATTCTGGGTGGAGCCATGGGGCCGGTGACGACAGCGGCCGCTATCGCTCAGGCCTTAGCGGAAGGTATGGCTGGGGGTGCGTACAGTCAGCTTATTCGGCCCGGTGCGCCTTTTATCTTGGGTAACTTTTTGTCTTCCATGAGTCTGAAGTCAGGTGCTCCGACCTTTGGTATGCCGGAGCCCGTCATGTCCAATTATGTTATCGGGCAATTGGCACGGCGTTTGGGTGTGCCTCTGCGTTGTGGAGGGGCGTTGACCGCATCCAAAGTGGATGATGCTCAGGCTGGCTATGAAAGTGCGGACAGCATTCATTCGACGGTATTGGGGGGTGCTAATTTTGTGGTGCACGCAGCGGGTTGGCTGGAAGGTGGACTCACTCTAGGGTTTGAAAAGTTGGTATTGGATGCTGACAGATTAGGGGCAATGCATAGATTGTTAGCGGGTGTCGCCACCGACGACAATGGTCTTGCGGCCACGGCGTATTCCGAAGTTGAACCCGGGAATCACTTTTTGAGTTGCGGTCACACTCTGGCCAACTATGAAACAGCTTTTTTTGATTCCAAACTGTCGGATTCCGAAAGTTACGAACAGTGGAAGGAAGGCGGAGAGAAGCAGGCGGTTAAGCGCGCCCATGAACACTGGAAACAACTGCTAGCCGACTATGAGACGCCACCCTTGGATGCCGCTATTGATGAAGAACTCCAAGCCTTTATGGCGAAGAAAAAAGAGGGAGTACCGGACCGTTGGTATTAGTGATTTGTGTTTCAATTGATGAAAAGACATAGAGATTGCTGGCGTTACCTTAGGTTTTGTTTGACACTCTTAGCTTCACAAAGGGGGCGTTATGCAAAGCCATGCTAGAGTGGTCGTGATCGGTGGCGGAGTAGTGGGTTGTTCCGTCCTCTTTCATCTAGCAAAGCTGGGGTGGAAGGACGTTATGTTGTTGGAACGTTCAGAGCTAACCTCTGGCTCGTCATGGCATGCTGCGGGCATGTTTCATACGCTAAGTTCTGACCCCAATATATCCTTGATGCAAGGTTACACCATCAACTTGTATCGTGAACTCGAAGAGTTATCCGAACAATCCGTTGGACTACATATCACCGGCCAACTGTATTTGGCTTCGACTAAAGAAAGACTGGATTACCTGAAACAAGAACGGTCCAAGGCGCGGAGCATCGGGCTGGATCAAGAGTTTGTGTCTCTGGAAGAAGCCAAGCGACTGAACCCCCTGCTTGATATCAGTCAGTACTTGGGGGCACTTTATGATCCCCACGATGGCTACGTTGATCCGTCCGGTGTCACCTATGCCTATGCCAAAGCGGCAAGAAAACTGGGAGCTACTTATCACCGGCATACTATGGTTCAGGAAACACGTCATCGATCAGACGGTACCTGGGATGTCGTCACCGATAAAGGCACGGTCCGGGCGGAGTATGTGGTTAATGCCGCTGGTCTGTGGGCTAGAGAAGTCGGACATATGGCAGGCGTAAACCTACCAGTCCAACCTATGGAACATCACTACCTAATCACCGAGACCATACCAGAGATCGCCGACTTCGACGGTGAGATTTGTTCGGGAATAGATTACGAAGCCAATATTTATTTTCGGCAAGAACACCAAGGACTGGTCTTGGGTACCTATGAACCCATTGGCACGCCGTGGATGGTGGATGGAACTCCCTGGGACTTTGGTCATGAGTTGTTGTCGGAGGACCTAGAACGGATTGTGGACCGCATTGAACTAAGCTACAGCCGAATGCCCGCTATGGCTGAAGTGGGAGTAAAGACTGTCATCAATGGTCCGTTTACCTTTGGTCCAGACGGCAGCCCAATGATTGGTCCTGTACCCGGCGTAAAGAATTATTGGGTGGCGGTTGGTGTCATGGCTGGCTTTTGCCAGGCTGGCGGTGTTGGGAAGTGTTTGGCGGAGTGGATGATTGAGGGAGAACCCTCTATCGATGTGTGGGCCATGGACATAGCTCGTTTTGGCGACTTTGCTAGCCACGAATACGGTACGCAAAAGGCAACAGAGAACTATGGGCGGCGCTTCCAGCTCACCTATCCTAATGAGGAGCTCCCGGTGATGCGGGAGCAAAAAACCACAGCAATATATGATCGGCTGATTTCCCGCAATGCAGTCATGGGTGCAAGTTTTGGCTTAGAGCATGCATTGTGGTTTGCGGACTCAAAAGAGAACGCATACGAAGTGCCCACATTTCGTCGATCGAATGCGTTTCCCTTCGTTGCTGAAGAAGTCGAGGCGGTTCGAACTGCCGTGGGCGCCATAGAGATTGCGAATTTTGGTAAACATTGTTTACAGGGTCCAGGTGCAAGGGACTTTCTCGACAGGATGCTGGCAAATTATGTTCCGCAACCAGGACGCTTAACTCTGACGCCCATGCTGACACCAAAAGGTCGTTTATATGGCGACCTGACCGTGGCGTGCCTAGATGAACAGACGTTTTACTTGTTCGGCTCTGGTGTTGCCCAGGAAATGCATCGAAGATGGTTTTTGCAACATCTGCCAGAGACCGGTGTTGGCTATCAAAATTGTTCTGATTCCCTACACGGTATGGCTATTTCTGGGCCAAACTCACG
>JBCCFQ010000565.1:0-3341 GCA_039029655.1 Pseudomonadota bacterium
GAGTTGACCGTGTGTTCATAGCCGTCGTGTCCCTAACCCCAAATAATGTCTACCAGCTGAGAACGCTTATAAACTCGCCCCGGATGTCGAGCAAAATGCAGCAGCAGATCGAACTCCTTAGCTGTTAGCAATACCGAGCGACCGTCTATGGCAACTTCACGCTTACCCACGTCAATACTTAGATCGCCGTGACACACAGATTCATCCATGGCAGGGGAATTGGCCAAGGCATCAACGCGCCTAAAAATGGCTTTTGCACGGGCCACCAACTCTAAAACACTGAATGGTTTGGTGAGATAGTCGTCGGCACCCAACTCCAGACCCAATACACGATCCAACTCGGTTGTCTTAGCGGTCACCATGAGAATGGGGGTATAAGAACCGTTGGCTCTCACTTGACGGCAGATCTCTAGCCCATCAACCCCCGGGAGACGCAGGTCTAAAACGATCAAATCCCACGCGCTTGACAAAGCTTGCCCAAGACCAGCATGTCCGTCGTTTTCCACCACCACTTGCTGGCAGATGTCAGACAGATGAAGACGCATGAGCTCGGCAATGTCCAGCTCATCCTCAATGACTAGGATTCTGTGGCGTGTGGTCTTGTCCTGCACCGTCGGTACAACTTTCTTAATCTTTAAACGTAAGACCAGAAAGCTAACTAGAATATTTCACGGTGTGATTTCAAAAAAATCACAAAAGTCTCACGCGGGCGGTAGTCCTCCAGAATTTCCTATGGGAATTAGTCAGTTGCGAAATGATGTGCGTATCGCTTAGTCTCCCTGTAACGCGAACAATACCGACTCAACACCGTTGCGCTTTGCAACATCAAACGCATTTTGCCGTTCCTTATTTACACTTTTAGGATTGGCGCCCAAAGCCATTAGCTCGGCCACCTGATCCGCATTACCTCGAGCAACACTCATGACCAGTGCAGTGTTACCGGCAGCGTTCTTATGGTCTAAGTCCGCACCCGCCGAGACCAGTCGAGACACCACCTTGAGATGACCATGATTCGCGGCAACCATCAAAGGCGTGTTCCCCTGGTGATTTGTAGAATCCACTTGTGCTACACCCATCCGCAGCAAAGCGGACACCACGTCTTCGTTACCGCGTAAGGCAGCCTGGTGAAGTATCCCATTGCCCTCACGATCAACCTGATCCATCGCTTGTTTGTGGTTTAGTATCGTCAGTAATTCTGTATGACCGCTGTCCACCGAGTACCACAGTGCAGTATGACCTGATTCATCTACTTGGCCTCTATCCGCCCCTGATTCAATTAGCCGACTGACCAGATCCATATGCCCATGCTTGGTAGCAACCATGAGGGGGGTAACACCGGTTCGTGTTCCTTCCAAGCTGTCATACAATCTGCTGGCCAACAGCCTGTCCACAACCTTGACCGCGTTGTGCCTAACCCCGATAAGCAAAGCGGACTCGCCGCGGCGGGTTTTTAGACTGGCTAAACCTGGCACTTCAACCAACAAATTGACCACAGGCAGGTGGTTACCTTGAACCGCGAAGTGCAAAGCACTAAACCCATCCTCCCGTTGCGTCCGGGGATCAATGCTTTGAGATAGCAACCACTGAACGACTTGCGCATGTCCTCGGGAGGCCGCTTTCATCAATGGTGTCATACCCTCACCATCCACCGTCCTTAAGTCAGCGCCGGCACCGACCAGTCTTTTCACATTTCTCAGGTCTCCACGACTTAGCGCTATGTCCAACGCCTGACGACCTCTTCTGTCTGACTGGTGGCTGGCCAAAACCGAAGCAGATTTCACTTGTCGCTTCACCGGTTCAACACCGGGTTGAGCCACTATAAAGCCAGCTATGCCTCTTGAATCCTTTAGGTGTGCCAATTCCAAAGGTGAACGACCTTTAGAGTCCGCGAGGTTAGCATCCGCCCCTTGTTCAATCAGCAATTTCACGTGATCAACGTCCCGTGTCGCGACGGCAATGTGTATAGGCGCATTACCAAAACTGTCCACATGATTGACGTCCGCACCAGACCTCAACAACAGACGTGTCACGTCCTGATGCCCTTTACGGACGGCTTTGAATAAAGGGGTTTGCCCGTTTTCGTCCTGAGCGTCCACCCTTGCGCCCTTGTCAATCAGTGCTGCTACTAGATCCAAATGGCCGTGCTCTGTTGCCTCAATGAGCGCGGTACGACCGGAGATTGGGGCGACGTCTGTATTTGCACCTTGCTCAATCAGTGTCAAAGCCAAAGCAACGTCGCCTGCCTGTGCCACCTCAACCAACACTGCACCTAAGTCGTCTGTTTGCACTAGCTTGTAGCTAGAGTCCCACGGTGATGCAACCACGGAATTGGCGTACACGTGCCCCGCTCCCGCTGCGCCACTCAACCATTCCTTTGACTTGTCTCGATTAACCTGGGTACCCAAGCCATGACGATACAACCCAGACAGGTAATATTGTGCATCCACATTACCCGCCGCGGCTTCTGCGGAGAGAATTTTGTAAGCAAGGGAAAAGTTTTTGGTGCGTATGGCGTGACGGCCGGCCTCTAGCTCAGCGGACAACGATATCGAGGGAAATCCGACGGTTACAAAGGAGATGACAAGACCAACACCTAGACGCACAGCAGCAAATTTAGACACCAAACACTCCTTGGGTCAAAGGTAGCAACAATCACCGCTGGCTATGGAAAAGGAGTCTAACCAAATTTACCAAAGTTTTCGTGACCTGTGTCACAGAGATTCTGTGAACTGCGTCACTTTTTTTCAGCCTGGGGTTGGTTATCTTCTCACCCTCTCGTAACACTTAAAAAATTCAGCAGGGTATGACTGGGTTGGCGTGAACCCTTAAGGCTGTGTTTTATGAGTGTGTTTCTAAGTGACTGCTAAGTCCAATGTCGTGCCCCTGCGACCAAAAAAAACAAAGGCTAAGCCAGTGCCGGCGAAGCAGTCGCGTCCGCAGGGCGTGTACGAGGTGGTTAACCCGGAAAGTGACGGTCCAGTAAAGCTCAAAAAGCATAAGCCACCCAAACAACCGGCGGCCAAGCGTAGACAATCCAAGCCCACTCCGTCGAACAAAAGGGTGTCTTCGAAAGTCTCAAGACCAAAGCCGCCGTCATCGAAATCTGTAAAAAGGACGCCCAGACCTCAGCAAAATGCAAAGGCAACTCAAGGATCGCCAGTCAAAGGCTTCCTATGGGGTCTAACGAAATATGCGTTAGTCATAAGCGCGTTAACTGTTGGCTGGATGGGTCGAGATACAAGACGTCTATTTGCCGATGAAGGTCTTGGATATGCCCTGGGAATTGTAGGCAGCCTTTTGATCCTGACGCTTCTTCTTTATCCACTACGAAAAAGATTCAA
>JBCCFQ010000566.1:0-3339 GCA_039029655.1 Pseudomonadota bacterium
CTGGTTCGTCCATGCCGACGCCCAACCTCTGCCGGATTCTGCCGAGACGGTAATTCGGATCTTAGATGCAGGCGCTCAAGGGGGCTATTTTCGTTTTGGCTTAACCGGCGAACGAACTGTTTTGAAAATACTCACTGAGTGGAGCGTCGCCCTGCGATGTCGTTTTGGGGGTATACCGTACGGCGATCAGGGTTTGTTCGTCAGGCGAGAAGCCTATGTGCAGGTAGGTGGCCACTTATCTGCACCACTTTTTGAAGAAGCGAGATTGGTACGAAGGTTAAGAAACATGGGTGGTTTTAATGGTATCGATGTACCAATCGGTGTTAACCCCGAGCGTTGGGATCAAGAGGGGTACCTGAAAAGAGGGTTGAAAAATCGTTTGATTGTGTTGGCCTATTGGATGGGTGTATCCCCATGGCGTCTGGCCCGATGGTATAGCGGTAGTTAGTGTTAGCGATAGTTTCGGAAAAACGCGTCATTCCCCACAGCGTTGCCGCGACGGTATTTTAGTAGTATGGAAACAACTTGTTTAAGCGCCTTGAATTCCCCGATTTGTACAAACTTACGAGAGTCGGTCTTTAGTTTTTGACGTATTAAAACAGGTTTACCCAGCGCTTCCAAAGCCACCACGGAGAAAGCCACGTCTTCCATTTTCTGCGTGGGGAAACAACCCAAGTCTTCAAAGGTGCGACGACCCACGAACATGGCCTGATCGCCATATACCACACCGGATATTCGGCATCTTAGGTTGTGCATCATCGAAATCAGACGGAGCCGCCAGTTGTTTGGGGAAAAACTGTGAGCAAAACAACCCCAACGTTTGCGCGGGGAAAGACCCGTCAATACACGACGGCCGAATCCCGTGGGCAAAACGGTATCTGCGTGTAAAAATAACAACACGTCGCCGGTAGCCATCTTGGCGCCTGCGTTCATTTGAGTTGCTCGGCTCGCTGGTGCGCTAAATGTTTTGATTCTTGAGTCTCCCAGATCTTCAACCATGGCCACAGTGTCGTCCGAGGATCCTCCATCCACAGTCACGCATTCGGTTACTTGAGGGTCTTTCAAAACATGGGTCAATGTTTGTTGAATACCGCTGGCTTCGTTCAGCATAGGCACAATAACTGTAATGGTCTTACAAGGTTCCAATGGGCTTCACCTCGTCATTAACCCAGACATAGCCTTCTCCCTTGGCCGCTGCGGCCACCCAAACATTGCCGGGTGACAACGCCTCCGCACGGGCAAACGATTTATTTGCTTCGATGGGATTCTCTAAAGCCAAGTAGGCCCGCCCCAACCAGATGGCAAGATCCACTTCCCCCCAGGTCTGGTCACGACAAGGAGTTTCGCCTACATTGCTTAGAGCTTTTGTCAGTGTGTTTTTCGCGGTTTCCGGTTTTGATCGAAGTAAGCCAGGTGCCAATAACTGCCCCACGCCGGTTGCCAGCAATAGACGCGGGTTGTCCGGAGCGATGGATTGGGCGCGCTTTAGTAATCGATAACTCTTCCAGCCAGAAATCCATCCGAACCCACGACCCACAATGGCTCGCTGTCCGTGGAGCATGCCCGATAGCACCACGACTTCAATGTCGTCTGGGTGTTTTTTGTGTAGTTTCTTAATGATTCGTAGACCCGTCTTCAAATGTGAGCGAGCTGCTTTTCGGTTGTCTCTTTGTATGTCTAGCGCCGCCAGGCGATAGGTACGAAAAGCCTGCCAATACTCTGGGGCAGCGGAGACGTCCAGACTGACCAGAGTTTCCCGATCACCGACGGCGAATGCTGCTTCTATGTCTTGACAGAATGCGCCTTGAGCGAATGAAACCCCAGTGATAAAGAAACTGAGGGCTAGGAATAAGGCCTTGGTCATGCCTACATTAGATGGCACTTTGGGCAAAAGATTCAAGGGGCATGAAACATTTTCCGGAAAGTCGGGGTCTTTATCTGCAACAGTGAGGATCTATGTGATGTTGGTAAGACTTTGGGTAATCGTTTCCCTTTTGTTTGTTTTCAACCAGTCGGTTTTTGCGGCCCCCAGTGCAGACTTATGGCCCTTTTGGGATTCAAGTGATGACACCAACCAAACCACCGTGGACCACAAAGCCTGGGATGAGTTTCTAAGTGCTTACGTCAAGCAAGATGAAAGCGGTATTAACAAGGTGGCGTACGGTTCTGTGTCCTCGGGAGATAAGAAAGCACTAAAGGACTATATCGCTTCGCTTACGCGGCTTGATCCTAGAGACCTGTCTAGGACTGAGCAGTTCGCCTATTGGATCAATCTCTACAATGCATTAACGGTGGATGTGGTCCTGGCTTATCCCAATAAGAAGAGCATTCTCAAAATGGGAGAGGGTTTCTTTTCCATAGGTCCATGGGATGACGAATTGGTTGAGATCGCCGGGCAACCGGTGACGCTGAACGATATCGAACATCGAGTTCTTCGCCCAATTTTTAAAGATCATCGAATCCATTATGCGGTGAATTGTGCCAGCATCGGTTGTCCCAATCTGGCTACCGTCGCATACACTCAATCGAATCTTGAAGAATTGCTTGCAAAAGGAGAGCAAGATTACTTGAATCATCCTCGTGGCGTTACCTTTGACAATAAAGGACGACTGCAAGTGTCTAAGATCTTCGATTGGTACGGAGATGACTTTGCCAGCAACAAAAAGGACTTTGTAGCCTATCTAAGTCGTCACCATGGGACCTTAAGCGACAAGCTGAAGGACTACGACGGGAAGATTCGTTACGACTACGACTGGAATCTGAATACAGCCAATGCTCAATAGGTGTTCAGCTAACAATAACCGCCTGTACTCGCTGGTGTCGTAACAACCCAAGCCGTCTAGCTAACTGCAACTTGCTTTGCTTGCCCATCCCGTCCACAGTAGGGTGATATCTGTGTTGACGTAATTGGAAGCAAAGATGAGTAATGAGATTAGGGGGAGTCTTGTTAACGGGCATTGGCTGAACGATGGCGAAGTATTCAACAGTATTAATCCTGCCAACAAATCCGAAATGGTGGGTAGGCTTGCTAAGGCCAGTCCAGAGACCTGTGATGCTGCACTAAAGGCAGCACGCGGTGCATTCCCAAGCTGGGCGTTAACGCCACTCGAAACTCGCCAAGCTATTTTGGACACCATTGGTCGCGAGCTCATTGACCGAAGCAAAGAGATTGGAACCCTTGTTTCAAGGGAGGAAGGCAAGCCTATAGCCGAAGGTATTGGCGAGGTATATCGCGCAGGACAGTTCTTCCAATACTATGCAGGTGAAGTCCTTCGGCAGATGGGTGAACTCACCACATCTGTTCGTCCCGGGGTCAGTGTGGAGGTCAGTCGGGAGCCA
>JBCCFQ010000567.1:0-3334 GCA_039029655.1 Pseudomonadota bacterium
GGGTTTTTTACACGCGCCATTCGACCGACATTGACAAAGCAGAAATTGCCAGAGTCTAGTAAGCCGCTTGAGGCATCCAGGTTGGTTGGCGCTGTAGAACTAGCGGCAAACCGCGTTGAGTCGACGCCATTAAAAATCTGAGAAACTTTTCTCTTGGGGACACGAATCTTTTCCAACAAATAGGTCTGACTCTCTGGAGAAAGAGCAATAAAGTGATGAACAAAGGGTTTTACCAGCCTTCTTAGCAGTTGATATTTCTTATTGGTTCCTCCCAAATCATACATGTCCCAACCATGTTCGCCATGGACTCTACCGGATACTCCGGCGAAGAAAGCGACCACTTGAGCCTCTAGAGTACTCAAGTTCCGGGAATGCAAAATATCTGGCCTCAATTCTCTCAACGCCTTGTATAGACGCAGATAAATTTTGAGGTCCTTACCCTCTTGTTTGTGTAAAGAACGAATCTCAACTGGTTTCTTCAAACGCTTTGCGAATTCTTGGGAGTAGTCTGTCAAACACAGGATCGAGTGCCGGTAGTCCCCCGGAAGCCAATTGATTAAATTTACTATGCCATTCTCGAGCCCGCCGGTGTCGAAGCGATGCACAATATGGGTTATGTGATGTGTCATTAATGTGAGAACCGGAACAAAGCGACTGGGAGTATATCTACGGAATTCATTGATTTCCAAGCCTAAAGATTGAATTTTGGACGCTGATCAGCCACAGTAATGATTGGGATTCGAGCTTGGGGCCTATTATGGCTATATCCGAACCTACTTTTACTATCGGTATTGAAGAGGAATATCTGCTGGTGGATCGGCAGACACGGGACTTGGCGAAGGATCCACCGTCCTCAATGTTGGCGGAGTGCGAGGCCTTAATCGAGGGTCAGGTTACGCCAGAACTCCTGCGTTCCCAAATCGAAGTCGGCACCAGGGTGTGCAACACTGTTGAAGAAGCCAGGCAGGATTTGGCTAAGCTTCGTGGTGCAATCATTGAGGTTGCAGAGAAATATGATCTGGCACCTATTGCGGCGTCCACACACCCGTTTGCGCCTTGGCAAGAGCAGCTGCATACGGATCGCGAACGTTACGAGACAATTACAAGAGAAATGCAGCAAGCTGCACGACGCATGCTTATTTGTGGAATGCACGTTCACGTTGGTATTGACGATGATGCCCTAAGAATCGACTTACTGGATCAGTTTAGTTACTTCCTTCCGCACTTACTCGCGTTGTCTTGTTCTTCACCGTTTTGGTCTGGACGAGACACGGGTCTTAAGTCTTATCGTCTAAATGTATTCGATGCCTTGCCTAGAACAGGACTTCCTGGTCGATTTTCTAGTTTCGCCGAGTACAAAAGACACGTGGATGTGCTGGTTGATGCAGGTATCATCCCGGATTCCAGCAAGCTTTGGTGGGATGTACGTCCAAGTCATCGATTCCCCACCCTGGAGTGTCGTGTCATGGACGTCTGCACCCGTGTGGATGATGCGGCTTGTCTTGCGGCACTAACTGTTTCCATAATGAGATTTCTCTACCGCATTCGCCGCGACAATATGCGTTGGCGCAGATACGCCACTATGCTGATAAATGAGAACCGCTGGCGCGCTATGCGTTACAGCTATGAAGAAGGTTTGGTGGATTTAGCTAAGGGTAGAGTCGTACCCTGTCGCGAGTTGTTCGATGAGATTCTAGATTTAGTCAAGACGGATGCTGAAGAATTGGGCTGCCTAGATGAACTCATGCACGTCAATACCATCCTTGATAGAGGCACTAGTGCCCATGAGCAAATCAATCGCTACAACGCGTGTATGGAGAAGGGGGATTCCCAACAAAAAGCGATGTATGGCGTGGTGGACTTTCTGATTGAAGCAACTGATCCTAGTAAGGGCTGACTAACGCTCTAAGTACTGGAGCTTATCTTTAACGTCTCGCCAATCGTCCGAGTCCGGCGGCGGGTCTTTGGCTTCCGTAATCACTGGCCACTCTTGGCTGAGCTCCGCGTTTATCTCCAGAAAATTCTCCTGACCCTCCGGGATCTCATCTTCTGAGTAAATTGCTTCCACTGGGCATTCTGGCTCGCAGAGGGTGCAATCGATGCATTCTTCTGGGTCGATCACAAGAAAATTAGGCCCCTCGTGAAAGCAGTCAACCGGGCAGACTTCGACACAGTCAGTGAGCTTACATTTAATGCAGGCATCGGTTACAACAAACGTCATCGGCGGTTCTCTGGCAAAAAGTATTGCGACTATATCATGACCTTGACGGGGCGCCATAGCCAAGGTCTATATGTAAGTCAGTGTAACTGGGGACCTTTACTGAAGTATGCTCCAACATTCTTCGATTCTCTGGGCCCGGTTTTCTTTCTCCAGTTTGATCAGGTGTGCTAACAAGGAACGTTCCGCCCAGGCGTGTAAGCGAGAGTCCACCTCATCGTAAGCAAATACCACCAACTCAGATAGAGTCTTGCCTGGATTTTCGGTTAGACGACCAATGATTTTTTCTTCCCGTTCCAGTCTGTGTTCTATGATCCAGTCCACCGCATCAAAAGGTCGATCGATAACGTCTCCGTGGCCGGGGGCTAAATGCGTAATGTCGAAGCTCTTTAGTTTCTCTAAGGATTCTAGATAGTCAAGCATGTCTCCGTCAGGCGGGTTAATCACCACGGTTGAACCATTCATTATGTGATCCCCGGTGAATAGGTACCCTGATTCTTCGTGCAAATAACAAAGGTGGTTCGATGCATGGCCGGGGGTATGTAACACCAGCAGACTAAATTCGTCGGAATACAAACGCTCCAAATCACTAATTTCCTGATCTGATCGAAAGCGTAAGTCTTGATGCCCATCATCCTGACCGTGGGTCATGCCAAGTACCTTGGCGCCAGTAAGCTGCTTAAGTCTCATGGCAGCTGGAGAATGGTCGGGGTGTGTGTGGGTGACCAGTATCCATTCGATTGGACCTGGGGACTGAGCTACGATGTTGTCAACGTGTTCCTCGATTAACGGGCCTGGATCAATGACGGCAATGCTGGAATCACCCACCAAATAAGTATTAGTGCCAGGACCTGTCATCATCCCCGGATTCGGCGCAATGATGCGATGTATGCCGGGGGCGAGGGTGGTTAGGGTGTTGGGGGTCATCGGGGGTGTGTCGTCGTTTAGTTGGTGGCCATAGTTTATAGGCTTTGGGCCCTAGGCCCTAGGCCCTAGGCTCTAGGCGATAGGGAAAGTAATGAGCCGCTTCGCGGCAGAGTATTGACTGGATCCACCCCTTCGGAGTGCGTGCACACGTCGGAACAAGAATACGACTTGTTGGACGCTTTCGCTGCA
>JBCCFQ010000568.1:0-3322 GCA_039029655.1 Pseudomonadota bacterium
CTGGGGCGGGCGACCTAATGGCGCTTGATGCGAAGATCAATATCGAGAGCAATGCGCTGTACAGACATCCCGATCTGCAAGATTTGCGGGACACTAGCCAAGAAGATGAAAAAGAGGTCGAGGCCAGTGCCCATGATCTCAACTACGTTTCCTTAGATGGCGATATTGCTTGCATGGTCAATGGTGCGGGCCTCGCTATGGCTACCATGGATTTGATCAAGCTCCACGGAGGCGATCCAGCCAATTTTCTGGATGTCGGTGGTGGCGCAACCAAAGAGAAAGTGAGCGAGGCGTTCAAGTTGATACTGTCAAACGAAAACGTCAAAGCAATCCTAGTGAACATCTTTGGTGGGATAGTTCGTTGCGACTTAATCGCTGAGGGCATTATCGCGGCGGTGTCCGAAGTGGGTGTATCGGTTCCTGTGGTGGTCAGATTAGAAGGCACCAACGTGGAAAAGGGTCGTGAACTTTTGGCAAACAGCGGTTTGGCGATTACGGCCGCCGATGATTTAACCGATGCGGCTAAGAAAGCCGTGAGTGCGGCAGCATAAACGGGGCGATGAAGGTATGAGTATTCTTGTTGATAAGAACAGTAAGATTGTTTGTCAGGGATTCACGGGTAAGCAAGGTACGTTTCACAGCGAGCAGTGTATTGAGTATGGCACCCAAGTTGTGGCCGGCGTTACGCCAGGGAGAGGTGGTGAATCCCATTTGGATCGACCCGTTTTTAATACAGTCCATGACGCGGTGGCTGAGACCGGTGCTGATGTCAGCATGATCTATGTACCCGCGCCTTTCGCGGCGGACGCAATCCTCGAAGCGGCGGATGCTGGCGTTGAGCTGGTGGTGTGTATTACCGAGGGTATACCGGTGATGGACATGGTACGAGTCAAGGAGGCTCTTAAAGAGTATGACTGTCGTCTTATTGGCCCAAACTGCCCGGGAATTATCACCCCAGGGGAATGCAAAATAGGCATCATGCCTGGTTTTATCCACAAGCCCGATGGTGTGGTAGGCGTTGTGTCTCGTTCCGGTACCTTAACGTATGAAGCGGTTTATCAAACCACCACCAATGATTTGGGTCAAACTACCTGTGTTGGAATTGGCGGTGATCCGGTACGAGGTATGGACTTTATTGATTGTTTGGCCTTGTTCGAGCAAGACCCTGAAACCAAAGGCATCATCATGGTCGGTGAAATCGGCGGTACCGATGAAGAAGCTGCCGCGGAGTACATTCAATCCAACGTGAGTAAGCCTGTGGTGGCTTATATCGCGGGTGTCACTGCGCCCCCCGGAAAACGCATGGGGCATGCCGGTGCCATCGTATCCGGCGGCAAAGGGACTGCCGAAGACAAGTTTAAGGCGTTGGAAGCCGCAGGCGTTCGCACGGTTCGTTCACCTGCGGAATTGGGTCGCGCCATGCACGAGCAGTTGGCCTAGGTGCCGGAGTTAGCCCAATTGCTCTAATTCTAATTGTCAGCGGTATCGTTTGGTAAAATCCAAACTAATTAGGGCAATTGCGCTAACTCCGGCACCATGCTTCAAAACACAATATGACTACTTCGTTTCGTCTTGCCTTAGCGCAGGTAAATCTCAGTGTTGGTGACGTACAAGACAACACGTCGAAAATAATAGAGTTTGCTCACCAGGCAAAGCTGGAGCACGACGCACATGTTATTGCCTTTCCGGAGCTCACCGTCACCGGATACCCTCCCGAGGATTTGTTATTACATCAAGGGATGCGTATACGCGTCGCTGAATCCGTTGAACGGCTTAAGTCTGAGATTTCAGGTATTGGTGTCATTGTGGGTTATCCGGAATATGTGGATGACACCATCTACAACTCACTTGCTTTGATTGCCGACGGACAAATATTGGCTAACTACCGAAAACGGTTGCTGCCCAATTACGCGGTATTTGATGAAAAACGATACTTTGAGCAGGGTGACGGCGTTTGCATCGTCAAATTCGCGGGTGTAGATCTTGGACTGACTATTTGTGAAGACACTTGGTATCCGGGACCAGTAGAGGAAACCATTGAGCAGGGCGCGCAGATTGTCGTAAACATCAACGCGTCTCCGTTTTCTATTGGCATTCAAGATCGACGAGAGCGCGTTATTGCAGATCGTTTAACCGGGGGCCAGGTGCCTATGGCCTATGTGAACTGGGTCGGTGGTCAAGATGAACTCCTATTTGACGGTGGTTCTTTGGTTATGAAGGCCAATGGTGAACCCGGGTTTAGGGCGCCAAGGTTCAAGGAAGGGATCTACGTCACACAGTTCGAAGTACAAGAGACTGCCAAACCCGTCCCGGGTGAGATCGATCCCATAAAGTCAGTTGAGCCTAGCGTTTATGAAGGTTTGGTTATGGGTGTCAGAGACTATGTGAATACTCATGGTTTCCCTGGTGTGGTCATTGGTTTATCTGGTGGCGTAGATTCTGCGCTTACCTTGGCGGTTGCCGTCGACGCTTTGGGTGCGGAGCGAGTCAGCGCCATCATGATGCCCTCGCGGTATACCTCGGACATGAGTTTGGAAGATGCCCAAGCCATGGCTGATGGGCTTGGCGTTGAGTATCACGTTATTCCCATTGAACCTATGTTTAATGTGACTCTAGAAGTTCTTTCGGAAATATTTGCAGGTCTTGCCCCAGACACAACGGAGGAAAACATTCAGGCCCGATGCCGCGGCATTATCCTCATGGCCATCTCGAATAAAACCGGCAAAATGGTTTTGACCACGGGAAACAAGAGTGAGATGGCGGTTGGCTATGCCACCCTGTATGGCGATATGGCCGGTGGGTTCGCGCCGATCAAAGACTGCAGCAAGACACTGGTCTATGCCCTGTGTCACTATCGAAACACGGTTAGTCCAATTATTCCTGAACGTATCATCACCAGAGAGCCCACGGCGGAGTTGCGTGAAGATCAAAAAGACAGTGACTCCCTGCCACCCTATGACGTACTTGACCCAATTCTCGAGTCTTTTATCGAAGAAGATCTGTCTGTGGATCAAATCGTTGACCGAGGGTTTGACAAGGAAGTGGTGGTACGAGTGTTGGAAATGGTCAAACGCAATGAGTACAAACGCCGACAATCCCCTCCGGGGATTCGCGTCAGCCGCCGAGCCTTTGGTCGGGATTGGCGGTATCCGATTATGTCGGGGTATAGGTGGAAGAAGTAACTTTGGGGCAATTGGTTGTTCGAGATAAAAAACAAGAAAGCTGCTCGCGCAAAGTGACACCATAATTGGCTTCGGGCTTCGGGCTTCGGGCTTCGGGCTTCGGGCTTCGGGCTTCGGGCTTCGGGCTTCGGGCTTCGGGC
>JBCCFQ010000569.1:0-3304 GCA_039029655.1 Pseudomonadota bacterium
ACCCCCTCGGGCCGAGGGTGAGGGACCTTATGAGCGACTTATTCTTAGGGGTGGCACCTTGATTCCGGGCACCGGTTCTCCTGCCATTGGCCCGGTCGACATCGTCATCGAAGGAAATCGTATTGCCAGTATACGTAGTGTGGGGAATCCAGGGGTTCCCATCAATCCTGACAGACGGCCACAGGCGAATCCGGGTGACCAGGAACTGGACATTACCGGTAGTTACGTCATACCGGGCTTTGTGGATATGCATGGACATATTGGTGGTACCAGTCAAGGGACCCCGGCCGAGTATGTTTACAAACTTTGGTTGGCACATGGTATTACGACGATACGAGACCCGGGCTCTGGGAATGGATTAGGTTGGGTGTTGGATCAAAAGCGAAAGAGCGCTGACAACGAGATAACCGCTCCGAGAATCAAAGCCTATGTATTCTTTGGTCAGGGTGCCGATGGCATATCCACACCGGACCAGGCGCGTCGTTGGGTCTCCGACATAGCCAAGGCCGGTGCAGATGGCATTAAGTTTTTTGGTGCTCGGCCCGAAATCTTGCAGGCAGCATTGGAAGAAGCAAAGAAACGCGGCTTGCGAACGGCGATGCACCACGCACAGTTGGAAGTTGCCCGGGCCAACGTGCTGCACACGTCCCAATGGGGTCTGACCACAATGGAGCATTGGTATGGCCTACCGGAAGCATTGTTTGATGACAAAACCATTCAAGACTATCCAGCTGATTACAACTATAACGATGAGCAACACCGCTTCGGTGAGGCTGGCAGACTTTGGGCTCAGGCTGCGGAACCAGGATCCGAACGTTGGAACTACGTGCGGGACACCTTGATCGAACGAGGCTTTACTTTGGATCCCACGATGACGATCTATGAAGCCAGTCGCGACTTGATGGCCGCAAGAAGAGCCGAATGGCATGATGAATATACGCTGCCGGCTCTTTGGTCATTTTTCAGACCCAATCGAAACGCACACGGTTCTTATTGGTTTTACTGGAGTACCGCCGATGAGATTGCGTGGCGCAAGAACTTTCAAAAATGGATGTTGTTCCTAAATGACTACAAGAATCAGGGTGGGCGGGTAACGGTAGGGTCCGACTCTGGATTTATCTACAAGATCTACGGCTTTGGTTATGTGGAAGAACTTGAGCTTTTGCAGGAAGCCGGTTTTCATCCGCTGGAAGTCTTGCGCTCCGCCACACTCTATGGTGCTGAGGCGTTGGGCATGGATAAAGACATTGGCTCGGTAGAAGTCGGTAAGTTTGCCGACCTGGTTGTCGTTGACGAGAATCCGCTGAAGAATTTCAAAGCCCTGTTTGGAACAGGAGCCATCAAGGTTGACGAAAATAATCAACCGGTTCGGGTGGGCGGTGTTCGCTATACCATCAAGGATGGAATTGTCTTTGACGCAAAAGCGTTACTTGCCGATGTACGGGAAATCGTGAAAGAGGCTAAGCAAGGGCAAGCCCTTAAGCAACCTGGGATCTGATGATAAGAAGACTGTCACTCATTCTTTTTCTGAGTTCATCGCTTGTTGTTTCGGCGTCCGCCGATGTAGGCAACTCCGTTGACGTGGTTAAGGACAAACTAGGTCTTACCGTAGAGAATGGATATGTTGATGAGAGCGGTGGCCCACATGAGGTATCCGATCGCGTTTTTCGAGCTGGTCTTGAGAGTATTCTCAGAAACTCAGAGCATCTAAGCACGGAAGATGTGGCATCGATAAAAAGCCTGAGCCATCGTCCTGATGGTCGGCTGGCATACTACATGGTGAAGTTCTCTGATGACGAGCAGGCGTTGAGGCTCGGTTATCGCAAAGTTTTTGTTGGCAAAGACAGAGTCGATGAGTTGTTGACATTCTTGCTGGCTAACTATTTCTATCATCTGCCACTGGTCGACAGTGAGCAAAGCAGTCTTCGTGCCAAAACGGGTCTAAGTATGACCCAGGATCCGGTGTGGCAAGACTACGGCGAGTATCGAGGGTTTCTTCGCACGGTGAGACACCAATTCAACTCCCTTGAGGACGAGAGCAGGGACTGTGTGCGTCGCATGAAGAAGTCGTTTCAGGTGCGCAAGCGTCGTTACCAGTATGAATACAGCGCCACTACCACTGAACTGGTTGTCTCCGAATCCGGTGTTGGGATAGTCAGTGACGATCAAGCCGCCAACGTGATTGCAGAGCTAGCAAACCGGTGTAATGGGTAGGTATTGCTGGCTTTGGCTAATTTGGACGCTCCCGGCTACGGTAATCGCCGATGTTTTTGAGTATCAATTGAATGACCAATTTCGGGAGTCTGTGTTCTTTAAGGTTTACAAGGGAGAGAGGGCTCTTGAAAACACGCTGATCTACCAAGGAAGTGCCACCAATCTAGAAATATCAATGGATAAGCCAGATAGGGTATGGTTTAGTCGTTGCAACAAGCATGGTTGCGACGACGCCACGCCGCTCTTGCCCAAACGCGAATCTGCCACGAAGGCGATGATTCACCGGTTAACAAAAGCAAAAAGGTCCTTAGCGATTCGACGATCTGGCCGACGGTTACAAGCCCAAGGGGTCCGATATGTGGGGGCGGTTACCTTGGACAGTGAGTTTCCCTTTTGTGCTCCAAAGACGTTACCAATCGGTGCGACGGTACAACTCAAATTGCCCGGTGTTTCTTTGGTGGTAACCAACACGCGTATTGTTCAACAGAAAACGAACTGGACGTGGACAGCCAGAAACCAAAGTAAGAACTTGGTCGTAAAATTCAGCGGCCGGGATTGCGATCAAAGACCCTATGGCAGCATTCGCACTCCAAAGGGATCCTACTGGCTTAGGCCACTGGACCAGGACGATGCTTACGCCGTTTACCGGATGAAGTATTGACTACAGCTCTCGCAAGTCTACCTTCAGCCCTGGTTCGGTAAGGGTTACTTCGGCACCGAATCGTTCCTGCATGCGTTCCTTAAACGCTGCGGCTGCCTTTTTCTCACCATGCACCATGTAGACGGGTGGTTTGTTTCGAAACTTGCCATACCAATCTAACAAATCGTTTTGATCACCGTGGGCAGAAAGACCGCCTACGGTGTCAATTTGAGCGGCGACCTTAATAGGGTCACCGTGTATGCGTATATATTCCTCTCCGTCCACCAACTTTCTTCCAGTGGATCCATAGGCCTGATAGCCAACAATAAGCACACGGGTTTCCCGGCGCCAAACATTGTGCTTCAAGTGATGCAAGATTCTGCCTCCGTTGCACATGCCGCTGCCGGCGATGATGATTGCGCCGTGCTTCATTTTGTTCAGTCGCCGGGA
>JBCCFQ010000570.1:0-3297 GCA_039029655.1 Pseudomonadota bacterium
CGGATTGTTAAGAAACTGGAAGCCACAGTGACACAAGTCGTACCATCACAATGAAAATAGCGGTAGTGGTAGATGCCGCTTGTGATATGCCAAGAAAGTTTATTCAACACTATGGCATCGAAATACTGCCTCTCAAAATTGATATTGACGACGAAATTTTCTTTGATCATCGTGACCCTGATGAAACTCAGTATTTTTACCTGAACTATCTCGCGCAAAAAGACACTGGGGCGATGGTCAGAGCTCTGGACATAAAGGAAACCATAGACTTTTTTTTCGCGAATCTAGTGACTAAGTACGACAGGGTCTTGATCTTGACTCTGTCAGCCCAACGAGCCCAAGTTTTCGAGAACGTCACCAAAGCGTCCTTTGCCATTGTCAAAAAACAACGTCACCTACGAAATGCTGCGGGATTGTCGGGGTCATTTGCGATTCGTGTGGTGGACACCAAAACCATGATGGCAGGTCAAGCCATCTTAGCCCACGAGGCACTCAGATTGATTCGGGAAGAGGAGTTGCCCTTTGATCGCTTGCGACCCAATCTGGAAAATCTGAGTCGCTCAGTGAAAACTTACCTAATCCCGAAGAATCTACAGTTCTTAAGACGAAAAAATGGAACGTTACCACCCATCGGTCTGTTTGGTTACGCTGCCGGCCAGTCTTTTGACGTGAAACCCATACTGCGTTTAAGGAATGGTGGTGTTCGTGTCATCAAGAAGGCCATGGGTTACGACAAAGCCATCGAGACCGTTTTTGATCAGGCCATTCGGGATATTGAATTTGGGCTTCGCACACCGGTGGTGGCAATGAGCTATGCCGGCGAGCCCAGGGAAATGTCTGAACGGGAGGGCTATCAAAGGTTTTACGAGTTTTCTCATGACTATGGCGTGGAGATTTTGTTATCAGTTATGAGTGCCGCCGCAGGGGCAAATTTAGGACCTGGCGCGTTTAGTATTGCGTATGCTGTGTAGCGTCGGGTTTTCGGTCACCGTTTAAGGAGTCCGCTTATGTCATCCATACATCGACGCCACGAGAATCACGTCCCCGATAATCCAGTTGAGTTACCTCCCATCTACGTTTGGCCCATGAAACTCAAACGGATTGTTGTCTGGTTCTTCACGGAATTCCTGTATCCCTGGGGCTTGTTTTTTATGGGACTCAGTGTTGTTTCTTGGTGGTTCTTAACGCCGGATATGGTACGCATGGCGGACTTCAGTCTTGACTGGATCGTGATGATATGGCTCAGGAACTTTTTGTTGCTGTGCAGTTTGGCGGGGATTTTGCATTGGTATTTGCATATCAAGCGCGCCCAGGGGAAACGCTATAAATATGACAAACGGTGGCTTGCAAAAAACAGCAAGCGTTTCTTATTTAAGGATCAGACCAAAGACAATATGTTTTGGAGCTTGGTCAGTGGCGTAACGTTTTGGACGTTTTATGAATCCGCCACACTGTGGGCGTACGCGAGTGGGGTAGTGGCGACGGTGAGTTGGTCAGACTCACCCCGTTATTTGGTCTTTTTAATAATTGTGACTTTTTTCTGGTCAGCACTTCACTTTGAGTTTGCCCATCGTCCCCTGCATTGGCGGCCTATCTATCGCTATGCCCACGCCTTGCATCACCGCAATGTGAACACGGGTCCGTGGTCGGGAATTTCCATGCATCCTTTGGAGCACTCTATTTATTTTTCCGTGTTTCTACTATGGTGGGTGGTACCAGCGCATCCTTTCATTGTGATTCTAACTGGCTTTTTTCAGGGCTTAAGTCCGGCGGTTTCTCACTGTGGATTTGAAAAGATTGAGGTCGGACGGCTTAGGCTTCCGGCTGGAACTCACTTTCACACTCTGCATCACCAGCTATTCGAAGTGAACTACGCCCATATTCTGACACCCACTGATGCACTGGTGGGTACGTTTCACGACGGCACGGACGAAGCCTATCAGCGTTTCGCCGGGAGAACTTAGGTGTTTTTCAACAACGACAGACTAGCTTTTGATCTTCTTCATGAGAGGCTCAATCAAATCCATCGGTAGTGGAAAGACAATGGTGGAACTCTTTTCCGATGCAACCTCCGTCAAGGTTTGCAGATAACGCAGCTGCAAGGCTTGGGGTTGTTCGTTGAGCTGTTGCGCTGCTTGCACTAGCATGGTTGAAGCTTGTTGCTCGCCTTCGGCGTGGATGACTTTTGCTCGTCGGGCTCGCTCTGCTTCTGCCTGTGCTGCCATCGCACGAATCATGCTTTCGTCCAGGTCGATGTGCTTGATCTCAACATTCGCGACTTTGATGCCCCAAACGTCGGTATTGGCGTCAAGAATTTTTTGGATATCACCGTTGAGCTTCTCTCTTTCTGACAGCATTTCATCCAAGTCGTGTTGACCCAAAACCGAGCGTAGCGTGGTTTGGGCTAGCTGACTGGTGGCCTCAAAAGGGTTGGCCACTTCAATAATCGCTTTTTGAGGATCTACAATTCTGAAGTACACCACCGCGTTGACCTTCACAGACACGTTATCTTTGGATATGACGTCTTGTGTCGGAACATCCATGACGATGACACGAAGGTCCACCTTGTTCATGGTTTGTATGATCGGGATGAGGACGATTAGGCCCGGGCCCTTGACCTTGTAAAATTTACCCAGCTGAAAAATGACGCCACGCTCGTACTCCTTGAGTATCTTTAAGACCGCCGTGAGTAAAAAGCCTGCAACGACGACAAAAAAAGCAATAACGGGAAGTTCCATAGACTAATTCTCTGTGATTGGTTCAACTTGTAAGGTAAGGCCATCCAATGCGCTGATACGTACTCGCTGGCCTTTATTAATTGGATGGGAGGTGATTGCATTCCAGCGTTCGCCATGCACAAACACGGTACCCTTTTGATCGAAGTCTTCCAAGGCTTCGGCAGTGGCCCCAAGCATTTGCTCGGCACCACTCACTGGACGCTTCCTGCGCATGGTGTCCGCCATGTAGATAATGCCAAACACGCCCAAGGCAGCGACGGTGGCAACGCCACCCACTAACCACGGAGATATGCCGAATCCGGGGACGTCGGAGTCAATCAATATAATGGAGCCCACCACGAAGGCGACGATGCCGCCCAATCCTAAGACCCCAAAACTGGGTACAAAAAATTCCGCCGACATCAAGATGACCCCAAGCACGATAAGCCCTAGACCTGCATAGTTAACCGGTAGAACCTGGAAGGCGTATAACGCCAGCAACACAGCGATAGCTCCCACCACGCCTGGCACAAGCGCGCCAGGGTTATAGCCTTCTAATAACAGCCCATAGATACCCACC
>JBCCFQ010000571.1:0-3288 GCA_039029655.1 Pseudomonadota bacterium
ATCCTCGAGCAACCTCTTTGCCATCGTCTGTACATACGACAACCGCGTCACCGCGATCAAACACACCTTGCACTTGAGTAACGCCCACGGGCAGTAGACTGCGACCTTTATTTAAGGCAGCTGCGGCGCCGTCATCTATTACGATCTTGCCCTTTGGAGTCAGGCTGCCGCCAATCCAGCGTTTTCGGGCAGCCTGTGGAGTTGTCTCCGGCAAAAACCATGTGCATTGGCCCCCTTCTTCAACCCGTCGCAGTGGCCACCGGCTGTGGCCACTGGCGATGACCGTGGCACAACCGGCCGGCATACAGATTTTCGCGGCTGCGATCTTAGTAATCATTCCACCTGTGCCGTAGTCCGTATTGGTTGCGCCAGCGAGAGACTCAATTTGTTTATCGATTCGGGTGACTGTGGCTATGTGTTCCGCGCCACTGTCTTTTGGGTCACCCGTATACAGGCCATCGATATCGGATATCAGTACTAGGCACTCTGCACTCATCATCTGTGCAACGCGTGCCGCCAGCCGATCATTGTCACCGTATCGAATTTCGTCTGTGGCAACGGAATCGTTTTCATTGATGACCGGTACGACACCAATCTCAAGCAGCCGGTCAAGTGTGTTGCGTGCGTTGAGGTAACGACGTCTATCTTCGGTATCGTCGATGGTGAGTAGGATTTGCGCTGCCTTTAGCTTGAGACGTGCCATCAACTGATAATAACCGTGGGCCAGAATGACTTGTCCTGATGCGGCGGCGGCCTGTGAGTAGTCAAGCCCTTGTTGTTTATGATTAAGTTTTAGGTAGTGTCGGCCAAGGGCGATGGCGCCGGAAGAAACTAACAGAACTTGTTGTCCTCGTTGCCGGAGGCGACTGATTTCCTCACCCAGATAGGCGATGCGTTGTTCGTTAAGTGTGCCGGATTCGTGGTCCACTAAGAGGGAGGAGCCAATCTTGATAACGACTCGTTTGGCTTGGGTAAGGTGGTCCGAATACGGCAAGGAGTGTCACGCCAAATTCAAATTAGATTTCGGCTAGAGACAAATCGCCGCGCGCCACGGCCATCGCCCCACTGCGTACCACGGTTTTTAAGGCGCCGAATTTTTTCATGTTTAATACAAAGTCATCGAGTTTGGGACTGGTGTCGGAATACTCGACGACGAAAAATCGGGGGTCTGAATCCAAAACTCGGGCTCCCACCCGTTCAACGAGTTCTTCTACCTTGCTCATGTAATCAGCTTCGATGGCAGCCTTTAGAATGAGCAGTTCTCGTTCGATGTGCTCACCGGTGGTTATGTTGATAGCGTGGATCACATCGATGAGTTTGTCTGCTTGTTTGGTGATTTGCTCAATAATTTGATCACTCCCTTGGGTGACCATGGTCATTCGGGATACCTTAGGGTCGTCGGTGGGGGCCACCGTCAATGAATCGATGTTGTAGCCGCGACGCGCAAAGAGAGAAGCAACCCTGGTCAAAGCTCCTGCCTCATTCTGTAGCTGAATCGATATAATATGGCGCATCTCGCGTCTACCTTTTTGCTAGGTGGTTTTTGGGCAATGTTGGCTCAGACGCGTTTTTTTTGCAATGCCGTATTTTGGGTCCTTATGGAAAAAAAAGAAGCTTGGCCAACATTTTCCAGCAATGCGCTGGCCCCAGTGGCGCAGGTGTCACCAAAATTACTAGTCAAACACGGAAGGGAACGCATCGATCCCTATTACTGGCTAAGAGATAAGGAAGCCCCGGAGGTGCTGGCCTATCTGGAGGCGGAGAACGAATATACCGATCAGGTGATGGCGCCGACAGAGAGCCTACAACAAAAGTTAGTGTCGGAGATGCGGGGCCGGATCTTAGAGAAAGACAGCACCGCACCTTATCGGCACGGTGCTTTTTTTTACTATGACCGATACGAAGACGGCCAGGAATACCCTGTGTACTGTCGCGCAGATGAGTCTCAGACGGAACAGGTTTTGCTAGACATAAATAGACTGGCGGAGGATCACGACTATTTTGACGTGGGTGGCTTTGAAGTCAGCCCTAATCATCGCTATGCCGCCTTTGCTTTTGATACGACTGGACGCAGGATATTTGAACTGGCGGTCTTGGACTTGGAGTCCAAGTTATTCACGCAACACAAAATCGAGGGTATCGCGAGCTGTTTCGCTTGGGCCAACGATTCCGATACCCTTTTTTACGTCAAACAAGACGAGCTCACTCTACGTTGGCATCAAATTCACCGTTATCGAATGAGTGACCGGAGCTCGGAGTTAGTGTATGAGGAGAGTGACGAGACCTATGAAGTTGGTCTGGATGTCTCTCTTTCGGAGCGCTTCATTTACGTTCAATCCCAAAGCACTCTGACTTCCGAGGTTCGAGTGATTCCGGCTGATGGTCCGGATGACGAACCCTTCGTGTTTCTGTCACGCCAGACGGGGCACGAGTACTATGTGACGGACGGCGATGATCGATTTTTTGTTCTAACCAATCACCAAGCGGAGAATTTCCGACTGATGGAAGTCCCCTTACATAATACGGGTATGGATCATTGGCGTGAGCTGGTTCCTCATCGGGTAGAGGTGCTTCTAGAGGATGTAGAGGTTTTTGAAAAGTACTTCGTCCTAACCGAAAAGGAGCAGGGTCGCTCCCAGATGCGAGTGTTTGAAAGAGCTTCCATGAAGAGTCATCTAATCCCCTTTTCAGAGACTGTGTTTTCCGCTGAATGTGGCGACAATTTTGAGTACGCCGCAGAGGTGGTTCGCATTGACTTTGAATCCATGACCACACCGGAAACGGTGTTTGACTATGACATGGGTCAGGGTCACATGGGCCAGGGTAACTTGAGCTTAGTGAAACAAGACGTGGTTCTCGGTGGGTATGATCCTGAAGATTATGCCTCCGAATACATCTACGCCACCGCGACAGACGGCACACGAATTCCTGTTTCCGTGGTGTATCGAAAGTCGTGTCGCCAAGAGGGCGGTAATCCGACTCTACAATATGGTTACGGTGCCTATGGGATACCTATGGAAGCCGAATTCGACTCAAACTTGCTGAGCCTTTTGGATCGAGGCATTGTTTTTGCCGTGGCTCACGTCCGGGGTGGCGCTGACTTGGGTCGAAGTTGGTACTACGAGGGTCGACAGCTAAAAAAGAAAAATACTTTTTCTGATTTTATCGCCTGCTCCGAATATCTGGTCGAATCGGGTATCACAGCCAAGGGTCAGCTGTATGCCAGTGGTGGAAGCGCCGGGGGCTTATTGATTGGCGCTGTGGTGAACATGGCGCCTGAACTCTATC
>JBCCFQ010000572.1:0-3287 GCA_039029655.1 Pseudomonadota bacterium
AGTTGGGCTGGCGCATGGCGACATTTGCCCTTTTCCGTATGGCCAAAGAGCTTTTCCCGCGCATGGAAGAGCGGGGTGGGGGGACTTTCCTGGTGACATCGGCAACGGCTGCGGTCCGTGGAAACGCCGGGCAACACTCTCACGCCGCCGCGATGGGCGGTCGGCGGATGCTGTGTCAGACGTTGAATGCCGAATATGCACAGAAGGGAATTCACGTTGCGCATATCCTGATTGATGGCGCGGTCGATGCGCCGGACACATTAGGCAAGATGCTGGGTGAAGAGGCTTTCCAGAAGCTGCGTGAACAACGTGGTTTGGACGCGGATGGGCTGATGCTGCCAGAAAAGATGGCAGAGACCTACTTCCACATTTCACAGCAGCATCGATCTGCATGGACCCATGAACTCGACCTCCGATCGTTTTCGGATCTGGCGTGGTGGAATCACCGCTAGAACCCGTGCGCCATCCTAACTGTGCTCGAGTCGCGCTTGTATAAATTAAGGAAAACCACATGACAACAACCGTTGAATTTCTCTATGACTTTGGTAGCCCAAATGCTTACTACAGCCACTGCGTGATTCCAGAAATTGAGTCGCGCCATGACGTGAAGTTTGAATACGTACCCATACTTTTGGGGGGTATTTTTAAAGCGACCAACAACGTATCTCCCGCTGTTTCACTGCAGAACATTCCCAACAAGGCCGCGTACACCCAAGTGGAAACGGCACGCTGGTTGGCTCGCTACCCGGTTGAGAAGTTTGAGAGAAATCCACACTTCCCGGTGAACACCCTGATGCTTATGCGCGGAGCAACCTACGCTCTTGATAAAGGTTTTTATCGTGACTACGTCGATGCCATGTTCACCGCCATGTGGGTAGACGGAAAAAAGATGGATGATCCAGAGGTTGTGGTTCAGACGCTGCATGCAAGCTCTCTCCCGGCCGAAGATATTGTGGCCGGGGTGCAAGACCCGGACGTAAAAGGTGCTCTGATAACTGCTACAGAAGAAGCGGTAAGTGTTGGTGCCTTCGGCTCGCCGACTTTTTTTGTTGAAGGTGATATGTACTTCGGCAAAGAAACGCTGCGCGATATCGAAGAGCGCTTGGGATAGACGGTTGAGTTAAGGAGGCAAACCATGAGCGATTCAAGGGGTGTGGCGCTGATACTTGCAGCAGGGGACGGGATTGGCGCCGCTATTGTGGAGCGCTTTGCGATCGGTGGATATCACACGGTGATTGTGCGGCGTGAGCCAGTGAAGTCGCAGGCACAGATGGATGATTTGGCGGCGCAAGGCTGCACGCTAACAGCGTTATCAGCCGATGTCCGCGATGAGGAGAGCATGGTGTCTCTATTTGCAAAGGTTGAGTCCGAGATCGGCGCAATCGAGGTGTGTGTTTACAACGGTGGTGCAAATACACAAGCGCCATTGCAAGACACGACGGGCAAACTTTTCAGCAAAGTCTGGGAGCTGTGTTGTTTTGGTGGTTTCTTGACCGTGCGTGAGGCTGCCAAAGTCATGAAACCACGACAGCGCGGCACAATTATTTTTTCTGGCGCAACGTCGGGTATTCGGGGTAAGGAAGGTCTGACGGCGTTTTCGAGTGGTAAGTTTGGACTGAGATCTATCGCTCAATCGGCGGCCAAAGAACTGGCCCCCGACAAAATTCACGTTGCCCATATCATGATCAACGGTGGCATTTTCTCTGACGATATAGCGCGTCTTTATCGTGAGAGGAGTAACGTTGATATCAACGATCTTGATCGAGACCGCTTTATTGACGAGCAGGGGCTTGCCGAGGCTTACTGGTACATCTCTCAGCAATCTCCAACCTGTTGGACCCATGAGCTGGACATACGCACATATCAAGAGCGTTGGTAGTTATTAACTGACCCGCGATGAAAGCAAATTTGTCACAGGTACACAGGTTGTGGCTGGTGACAATCTGGCTCGTCCTCACGTTAGAGTCAACGGTGTTGTTCGCATCAACTTGGCCACTTTAGGGTGTTTTGTTCCATAAAGCCGCGGAGCTTAGAATGTCGAGAAGTCTAGATATGCCTGCGCCCCGGGCATTCGGTTGGGACTTGAAGGCTTTGGAGTCTTCGGCCTTCGAAATCCATCAACGAGACAATGGTCAGTTTTGTGTGGTGCTCGCCCACTCGCTATTGCGCGGTGTTCGAGCGGAAATGATTCACTGGTGGTTTATGAATTTTACCAACATGAAGGTTCGCCTACGTGATGTGCCTGGTTACGAGGAACAGGTGGTACCTGCATATCTATTGTGGCATCCGGTTGATCACCTCAGTGCGGAATTAACCGGTAAGCTAGGTCCTGGCAATACACCCAAGCCGGGTTGTGCGATTCGTATACGCGAAGCCATGCAGTATGATACTTACGGATGGAAGTATCCTGTCGATTCCGCACTGAAGGTCTTCTACGTTGGGGATGACGGCTGGGCTATGGGGAAGACTATTCCCATGGTGGGGGCTGTCATGATGCTTCGCATTCACTATAAAGACATCTTTGATGGACACACACATCTGGGGGTTCAGTATCACTACGAAGTGGTTATTGGCGCCTCCGGTGCTAGTGCCGTAGCTCGCCTGATTAACAAAAACCTAACCAGCAAGTTTGGGCCCGAATTTTTCACAGCCTGGCAGAGGCACAATGTTATTGAAGTTGGTACCTTCGAAAACTTCTTGCCAGCGCTTTTTGCGCAGAAGCATAGTCTTGAGGCGCTTGAATATGCTCGTGAGATGAACCCAACGTTTAAGGATGCCGCACCGCAACGCCCTTTGGATCAAACCTTGTTTGAGCAGCGGATACACGGATATCGGAATACGGATAGGCCCCACGGCTTCCAGAACTATGAGGCACCTAGTTTTCTCTGAAAGACGAGAAAAGACGCCCCGTCAACGGCCAATGAATGAGCGCGTGAGGTGCCATCTCGTTATTGTTGATCGTAGGGATACTTGGCACAAACGGGTAAATTCGAGGTCTACCTGACGTAGTCAATGCCGTTGGGCTAACTACGATTTACCGAGACGACAACGTAACCCCCAGATCGCTCGTCTGCTTCCAGCTCAACGTGTCCTCTTTCTTGAGCCTCTCCCAGCAAATCGTTAAATGAAGAAAAGCCGTATGATGTTTCACTGAACCCGGGATGGCGTCTTTTTAACGTTTGTTTAACCATTGAGCCGAAAACTCGGTTCCCGCGTTCAGCAATCAGTGCGTCTGCGGTGTCGAGTACCAGTTGAATACCATCGTCTTGATCGTCTGGATTTTCCAC
>JBCCFQ010000573.1:0-3284 GCA_039029655.1 Pseudomonadota bacterium
TGCATTCTTTTAGTCGCATGGTGCCGGTTTCTGTGCTTGGAAAAGAAACATCGCTTGTTGAAAGTTCCCAGCCGTTCTCCAAAGGCTGCACGGTCGGTTTCAGTGCTTGGGCGTTGGTCGATAGCAATACGCCAGCTAGTAAAGCGATGCTGAAAGCGAAAATTCGGTTAGCCATTAGTCAATTCCTCAAATTAAAAAAGTTACTGTCCAAGTCCTGCTGGGCCTTCGACGAAAAATTCCTGAACCTGGTTTGATGCTGCATTACTTGCGGAGGTGCCATTACTCACAATAGTGAAGTGATAGGCTAGAAAACCGCCGTCGCCAATAGAGCTATTGGGCGCGATGGTTGCCTCGACAAAAGTCGTGGTGGTCGCGACAAAGTTGCCTGACCCGGGAGCGATTTCCGCGTTGGGCACAACCACTGGAACACCGGTATTGAACGCGCCCACATTGATGGCTCGCTCAATACCTGTTTGTGATGACTGGTAAGCGTTTTGCGTCACCTGCATATTGTTTGCCATGCGGCGCTCTACCACAGTGGTGTTCATGCCGCTGACTCCCAATACCGTTAACACCAACAACATGATGAGTCCCACTACGAGAGCGGCACCTGATTGATTTCTTTTTAGTGTGTGTTGTCGCATAGTCAATCTCTTATGGGGCGCTTCTCAAACGCGTGTTGTTAAGTAGAACAGTCTTTGTTACCAGCAGTCGACGAAAACCGTCGTTGGCTGGTGGGGTAAAGTTCTGGTCGGCGTAGACGTAGTTTTCTGTGCTGCCATCAAACGCCAATTCAACCCGGTCGGCTCGCATTCTTAGCCACAAACGCACAGACACGATTTGCGAGAAAGGTATAAAAGCACCGGACCCTGGGGTAATCATGGGGTTGTCGGCATTGATGTATCGGTTGGCGGACAAATCGCCGGTGGTATCAATACCAAATTGGAACTGAAAGTCCTCAACGCCGGGTATGACTTCTTCATCGATCATCACCGGTCCATCGGCAAGCCGCACGCGTCGTAGTGACGGTACGCCGGCTCCCAAGGTGGGTGAGTTAGGGTTTACGTAAAAAGTGTGTACCAGTAAACGAAATGTTTGAGAGGCGGGCCCCATGGCCGGCACAATGTTGCCGGAAAACAGCCGACTGTTTGCCCCACGAATGGACTGAAGATGAGTGCCAGTTGCTGTGGGTACTACCGGGTTGGCACTGGCATGACGTATCACCAACACATCAGTGCCCGGTTGGTAGCTGGCGCCAGGGATACATCCCGCTAACGGCGCATTGGTGCCATTTAGTCCAGCAATCAACGGTGTCCCGTTGAGTCCCAACACATTTTGGTTCATCACGTCGGTATAAAACCCTAGTGCACAATCTCCGCCAAAGGCGGGTAATGCGCCGGGCTGACCCGTTCGGTTGTCAATAGCCTCGGCAACGTTAGTCAAGCCCCAGTTACTGGATAACCGAATGTCAGGGTCTAGGGTGTCCATCGCGAAGCGAGCGTTTTCTTGTAAGCGGGAAGAACTTTCGTTCACCCGATACGCATTCTTGCTTTGTTGAAAAACTCGCATGGCGCCCGCCATCAAAATGGTGCCGATGACCAGAGTGATCAATAGCTCGATTAAACTAACGCCAGTTTGTTTTGATCGCTTAAACACCTTACATCTCCGCCGTCAGTACGTAAGACACATCACCTAAGCCTGGCTCACTCCAGTTCACGGTGATGGTGTAAGTGGGTGGGGTTGTCGCCGGGTTTACGGCCACCGTGCCCATTTGTGCGCCGTTAATAGGGGCGGGCAATCCCGTTCGTGCATTGTTCAAGGTTTGATTCCAAACAAACACGTCATTGGCCGCGATTTGTGCCGGTGTACACAGGTTGGCTCCGGCGGCACCGTCGTCCGCGCAATCAGCGGCGGCTCCAGCGCCGGCTGCAGCGTACGCGGCAGGGGCGGTACGGTTTGAGCGAATGCGATCGGCCATGTCGGCGGCCAAGTTAATGGCCTTGGTTTGAAAAATAGCGCCACGAGTACCTTGCACACCCGATACATACAATGCGGCGATCCCGAGCATGCCGACTGACATCACCACCAGGGCGACCAACACTTCCACCAAGGTGAAGCCTTGAGTTTTTGTCACTGCTTTGAATCCGCTAGACATTAACAACCACCTACTGCTGCAAAAACGTTAGACACATCAGCGAAGTCCCGCAGAACTTGGGGCCTTCCCGTGGGGCTGACAAAAATACCTCGGGCCGTGGATTGACCGCTGACGTCTGAGTGGCCCCGGTCATCACAGATCAACACGTTGTTCGCGTTGATACCCAATGCCGGGATGGTTTGTGCAAATCCCGTGGATGCAAAGGACAGGTGGGTGCCATCGGCGTTCACCGTCATGTTGCCCAAGATGGCTTCGTGGGTCAGTAGCACTAGGTCCGCCGGCGCGTCGATTGCCCCGTTGCCGTTCACGTCGCTAAACACCACCCAGCCTTGGGTCAGAGTGCCGCCACAGGCCGGTGCCGCGGCAGCTGGAGCAGCCGTTGGACACAACACGGTGTTGGTCCGCATTTTGACCGCCTCGCTTCGAGCTCGATGAATGGCCGTCATGACGTCATTGTTCAATGCCGCCATTCGGTTTGTCTGAATGATGCCAATGAAGCTTGGCACACCGACTCCTAACACAATAGATAGGATGGCGATGGCAAACATCAGCTCGATCAGAGTCACACCACGTTGTCGTTTGGTATCCATGGGCTGAACTATATAATGTAAGCATATGAATTAACTAGGTAATTCTGACGAGCGGTGTTGCTGTGGTGATGAGCGGTCTATTTTGGCCTAGCCCCTACATCGTAATGCGCGGCCTCCCGGGGCAACGGAATCTACTCGTGGGCGGCCGGTGTAGCTAATGATGACGGCCCGGGCCTTGATGGGCCCACGGCGATCGCAAAAGGTGATGGTGCCGTTGGTTTGCCGTCGGCGATGAAAAGGGTGGAAAGTGAAGCGGTTGCGGTTGCTGGTGATTTCCAGCCCTGGCCAATGTTGTTGTCTGAGTAACGGGGCAGTTGCCTCTAAGTCCCCCAAGGCCGGTGCGAAAATCAGCCAGCCCAAGTCCCAGCTGGCATTGTTAGGGGCGCAGGTCTCCAGATTGGTGGTTTTACATAATACGATGGGCCGCGACAGCTTGGCGGATTCCGATCTAGCTAGATGAACCGCTCGGACAAAGCTGTTCATGGCTGCAGCCCGACGGCTGTCTAAAAGGAGATCTGAGAAGGATGGGACCACCAGAA
>JBCCFQ010000574.1:0-3274 GCA_039029655.1 Pseudomonadota bacterium
GCACTTGCAAAAGGCGTATGCAGCGATCGCCATCAATCCTTCCGGTAGATCAATCTTCCGCAAGGACAAGCATTCCTCAAAGCAGGAACGACCAATTCTCTGGACAGTATTGGGAAGCTTTATTTCGTCCAACGAAGTGCACTTCTGAAAGGCTTCTTCAGGGATCGCCGTCAGACCTTGCGGTAGATCAATCTTTCCCAAGGATGAGCACTCGTAAAAGCATCTACGACCAATTTCTTGGACAGTGTTGGGAAGCTTGATTTCGTTCAACAAAGGGCAATCACGAAAAGTGCCTTCAGCAATCGCCGTCAATCCATATGATAGATCAATGTTCCGCAAGGATGAGCACGATGCAAAACATCGACTGTCGATCGTAGAAACAGAATCACTGACTTGGACATGTTGAACATCTCCAGGAACCTCACAACCCTTCCCCGTGTAGAGAAACATGTCGTTGGTGCGTCGGCTTATGTCTTCTATTGGTGCTGCCATCAGTTGGTTCTTATGAACAATGTCACCTGGTCTCAGTCAGTCGCTATCTTGAGATGAGCAAAGTCAGACATGCGGGTATGTTGGGTATGACGGGTGTAAAGATGGTGGGTTGGAACTTACGCCTGCTGTCTGCTGCCGATGAGGTTGTGTGTCTCTGTGTCTACCGGTAATTCCTATGTGTCTGTGTGTTACAGTTTCCAACAGTACCGTTGGCACCAACGAAGCACCACCCGAGATCCATCCCTCGTACAGAAAATTGGAGGGTGGTGTGGTGTGTGATCGTTGCGTCAACCCACGCTTGCGCTACAAGAATTGCAGAAGGATGATTCTTGCGTGGCATAGCGTGGGGGGGATTGTTGGCGACCCCACCACCACCATCACCATCACCAACCGCTCGGAGTGTAGCACCACTCGGATACTTTCTACTAAGGAGCAACGCACACTTTCGAAACGCTATCCCTTAATTACATAACTTAGTTAGATACTCACGACTCGGAGTCGTTTTCCATTTGATCGGGCACTTTCTGTAACTACGCACTGTTACGCGAAAAGGATGTTCCTCGAATAGACAGAGGAACTACTTTGAGGGCTGAGATCCTCTTATATTCGGAAAACGGGTAACTTTTGTTACCCGCTTCGTAGTATGTTTTCCTACGCGAGGTTTTGCGTAGAAGTGCTCACCCCAAAAATAATTCGTCGAAGTCGGGGCAATCACACATACACAAAACACGCGAAGTCCAATCACACATACACAAAAAACGCGAAGTCTAATAGCTAGAGAAAGCAAGAGAGGGCACTAACAATTGAAACCTAGCACTAGAAATAGTTGATACAAGTAATATAACTATAAAAGATTCACACGGTTGCTAGATTTGCTAGAGAGTGGCAAATAGCAGAGCAGAATACGTTCAATTCGTTGTCTGGATCTAGCCAATTTTTGTCTATTGCACACAAGTGATGGATTTTTGCGCCACACCTCTTGCATCGCTGGTAGCCCTCTATTGCCTTGTGCTTGCACTCATCACCAAGGCTACAACCGCCAGATGTAGCCTCTGTTTCTGCTGGAGTCACGTCTGCAAAGGCCGCCGCAAATGCTTCATCCACTTCGTCTCGTTCTTGATCTCGCCTTGGCCGCTTTGCTTGTCTGGATACCGCAGTGCCCCTCCTCCGCCTCTTTCCTCTTGTCGTTGCCGTTACTGTTGCCGTTACTGTCAGCGTCGTAGTCACCATCTCTTCTGATATCTCACCCAGCAGCCGACCCTTCTGCTTCACCAGCATATTGTAAAAAGTTTTCCAAGACAGCAAGTCATACCGACGTTGCATCCGACTGGCCAAGGGGAAGCGGAAGAAATGTTTGGTTGCGTTGTATAAAGTCATGGCACGTTTGGGTGTCCAATTCCTCACAAGTAAATCACCTGCCCTGTTTGTCATCCGAGCTGCTCTCTCCACATGACCGATAAGCTTTCTCATCATGGACACCGTCTCCTTCCCCCCCTTTATCTCCTTCAAATCCACCGCCTTTAGAAGTCGAAAAGGAGCCACTTTGTTTGTGCTGTCACCACAATACCACATAACGACAAAATTTGGGAAAGACATTTTTGGGAACTTGTATTCTCTCGGAAGGAGGCAAAGCTTGCCATTCGCAATAGAGATCATTAACCGATTGTTCGGTTCTCTTTTTGGCGATTCGTCATTGAGAACTTCTCCAACGTCCCCATCACTTACACCATCCCCTATATCCCAATCTCCAATATCAATGTTGGGACTTCCATCGTCAATCTCAGTAGAGGCTGCTCTTTGCGCCAGACACATATTTTGTAGCAACTCTTTGACGTCTTCCATGATTCGGGTGGCTCGATACTCCGAACCGCCAACACTTCGTTCATCCAGCTCGCTCTTCAGTCTCTCCATTATTCTTTCGCTCTGTTGCGCTAATTCCATCTTTAGCTCTTCCATTCTGACAAGGATCATGACGTGTGGTGGTATCCCCGTGGGTTTTGGCGAGAAAGCTGTTGCTTTCCAGGGATACGATACTGCAGCCTTGTCTGCATGCTCAAACTTACTTATCGCCGCAAAAACGGGCGACCCTCGCAATGGGTTCGTCTCATGGAGAACCTCCTCCAAATGTCTGGAGTGATAACAAAGTGAAGCAAACAAGTAACGAAACAAAGCAAATGTTTGGGGTTTTACCTCCCTCTTGTTGACACAAGTTTCCGAAAGGATCTCGTCCACTTTTTCTGATCCGCTCTGCTCATCACAGTCAGTCCAATCCCAATACACTGGGGATATTGCAAACTCTTTGTCCAGGGATGATATCCCTGTAACTGATCGTCCAGTAAACTGATCACCTGCTTTCTCGTAGTGTATATATCGGTCTTTGACCGTACCCAGCGACCAGCCTGCCCGTAGGCAAATTGACGATAAGGGTGGGCTCACTGTACAGCCTGTGGAAACAAGTGTGATTGCGCCCTTCCTGATGCTGTGAGAACCAAGCATGTGCTTCTTCACACCCAGGCTCAAAAATTTGTCTTCTGCCTGCGATATAACACGATGGAAGATCTTTATGAAACGACCGTATTGGTCAGCCCCAGGAAACAAAAGCCCGTTAGCTTTCATGAGATCAGGATGCGCAAATAAATACTTCGCCAGTGCAAGAACCGGGCATGTTACTGGATCCTTTGGATTGGAGTACACATGCCACGGTTCTTCTGCTTTCTCGCCCGACTGATCACCCTTTGTTTTGCCAAAGAAACAAACCAAACAGTCGTGTCGCCACTCCACA
>JBCCFQ010000575.1:0-3274 GCA_039029655.1 Pseudomonadota bacterium
GATCCGAAGCTTCTACCAAGGATATTGCCGACTATGTTGGTCACAGCCATGCGTCCATCAGTCAAATTGTAAAGGCCATGTCTACAGCCGGTGTTGTGTCCACGAAACGTAACAAAAATGACGCTCGAAAAAATGTCCTTAAGCTGACGCCAAAGGGCAACGAGATCATAAATAGGATTAAGCCTCAGTACGAAGACGTGAGTTTTGTTGTCGAGGAGTTGCTCGGAGAAACACCCCATGATGTGTGGCAGGGACTCTCAAGCTTAGAACGCGCTCTGGATGAGTCTGACCTATTTACTCGCGTGAATCACCGTCACAAACTACGCCAGGAAAAACAGATTGCCATAGTTGACTACACGCCAAAGTATGCTGAAGCATTTCGCGACATCAACCTAGAGTGGATAAATAAACACTTTACCGCCGAAGAGGCGGATCTTAACTACCTCGATAGTCCAGATGAAAGCATCATTAAACCAGGTGGCCATATATTCATGGCGCTTTTGGGCGATGATGTGGTGGGCACTTGCGCTTTAGTTCCTATGGAAAACCAAACTTTTGAGTTGGCAAAAATGGGTGTGGTTCCACACATCCGAGGTAAGCGTGTTGGATGGCAGCTGGGTCAGGCCTGCATCAACTGGGCCAAAGCCAATGGAGCAAAGAAACTCTACCTAGAGAGTAGTACTACCCTAAGGCCTGCAATCAATCTCTATCGAAAGTTAGGTTTTGTTGAGGTTGCGGAACGTCCCTCGCCCTACTCTCGAGCAAACATCTATATGGAGCTATGTTTGTAGGTTAAAGGTGACTCAACGGGAAAATAGGACTTTGGAATCAACCAAGCCGTGGCCACAGACAATGAAACCCAAAGAATCATCCAAGGGTTTACCATGGCGGGTAACGTTTCAAAGAAAATGCCGATGATGGCCCAGGAAAACATGGTCATATCCACAACCGAGGCAGCACCTAGTTCAGTAACAAACAATTCTTTGAGTGAGTAAAAAAAAGCACCATACTTTGCTAATAAAACCCCAAACACACAACAGAGTGCGGCGGCCACTTGTATGCTGACGCCTCTCCTGCCGCCGGAGGTTTTGAGTACCGTATAACCACAGGCCGCACCTAAAATCCAGGCGACAAAGGTTACTTCCATATCCGATAAAGTGGTTAGTGCCGCCCACAACGCGCCTCCAAGGACGGCCACTAACAATCCCCCTACAGATCCCCTTAATACGTCATTCCAACTCGCGCGTTCATCAAACACAGTTTCTTTGGCCTTAGCGTATACGCTCTCAACCATCGACGCCGCTTCAGTTCTATCGACGCCCATTTCTTCTAGTTTGTCGATGATGCTGAACTTGTCGGAGCCCTTCGCCATTTCCTCAACGGCTAGCGCGTAAACTTGCTTCAAAATAAATGCTTCGGTTGGTGTACTCATACTTCTTATTGTTTTTCTAATGAGCAGATCTATATTGATCTTTTGCTTAATTCTAGAAAATAATCCTGTCGCTAAACAGAGACAATTAACATAAACACTGAATCGTTCGAAAAAATAAAAACTCACGTTACTGAGAGCAAAACGTTGTTTTGTGTGACGAAACGCACAAGAATTGACACCAAAAGTGGAAAATCAGACGCCTTTCACGATTCTTGATTAACATAAGCTGCATATCGGCCCTGCCATAACTTTTGTTCACCCCATACCAACAAACAAAAAAAGATGAGGGCGAAAAAGGGCGGTAGTCGAGAGCCCTCTTTGTCAATTAGGGTTTCCGAGGGAGCCTCTCGGTCCTTGGTTGATGCCACCGTGGTGTCTATGGCGCGACGCCAATCTCGCATTACGGCGAAACGCTCCGACCCTTGTACGAAAAAATGATATTCCTGGTTCAACGCGTTTGCTGTATGCCAACCCTCACTACTAGGCCAAAAATAAGCACATCGATGGGTCGCATTTATGGGGGAAGCAATCGCAGATAAGTTTCTAACTGTGCCGATTGGGTCAACAACATCGACGCTGCCCACGTCGGAGTTAAGACATAGCTCCGCTCTCTCATTAGCGAAAAACAGTGCATGACTGGTTAGGGCATGACTCTCCCCAACCACACCAAGCTGTTGTATCAGACTCTGCCAGTATTTCGCATGTGCTAAAGGATCGCCACTACTTCGCAGACGGAAGGAATCTAAGACTGAAGTAATACCAACGGTGCCTCGTCCGAGTGGTGTAGAGAAGGTGTATGCACGGAGATTTTCCACATTCAAAGATAACCAAGGGTCAGGAGCAGTGGGTGAGATGACGCCCGCAATCAGTTCGATCACGCCAATCGAAGAGGGATAAGGTACAGTTACTCGTTCTTGGATAGTCAATTCCAGATCAGTGGCTACCTGTACTTCTTGTTCGAAAACATCAGCAATGAACAGCAGCCCGGACTCACCGGTTTCTATCTGTCTCAGAATGTTTTCCTTTAGGTCATTCTCTAATGTGGTCCATCGACGAAGCTCTATGATCCACAAACTTGGGTTAGCGTAGTCCCCTTGCAATTGCTGGTCTGCCCACTCGTGGCGAAACCGATCGTCGGTCAGCTGAATATCGAAAAACGCTGCGACACCTACTTCCCGTGCTAATCGTTTGAAAAAACTGGACTCGAAGTTGGCTGCTGCCGTCTTGAAATGCACTACGATTGGATCTGGCTGTGCTACCACAAGCGGAATAATCTCCTCCGCAAGTTGCTCTCCAGCCCAGAGTTGAAGCCGATACAAGTACCTTCCCGCCGCCTTGGGCACGGTTTGAAACTCGAAGCGCCCATCCGACGCTATTTGAAAAGAGTCCAATTGTTGCCCAAAAGGATCGACTAAAATCACGCGACTGGCCACTCGGTTATTTACAGTTCCCTGTACACTGAACGCCTCACCAGAATAGATCTGACGGGGCCAATTGACGGATAAAAAACCATCTGGAAGTCTCGGTAGAGTGTGGGAAATTGACGTTGGCCCCAGTTTGTCTATCTCGTCTTGAGTTAGCCCAGGACCAACAATATGCACCCGGTTACTATTGGGAAACAGCCTCCGAAACATTTGCACGTCAGTGACCGGGAGACCAAGGGAACAATCGGCGAATTTGGGTGAAAAGATCGTGGCATTACCGTCCGAGGGGCAAGTCGACTCGGAATAGGCAGGAGTGACCAATATGGGAGCTGGACTAGACAGCCATTGACGTGGCGGGTGTAAAAAAAACCAGAAACTAAATGCCAAACTCACGTTGCAAAAAATAGCAAGCAGTTTA
>JBCCFQ010000576.1:0-3273 GCA_039029655.1 Pseudomonadota bacterium
ATATAGACCCTTCCCCCAATTTACTCTCAACCGATAACTCCGCATCAATCAGACGAGCCAATCTTTTTGAAATAGTAAGCCCTAACCCGGTCCCGTCCGTTTTCCTAGACATTGAATTATCAATCTGCTGAAATGTATCAAAGATTTTTGCGGCTCTTTTGGTGCTCCTGATGTTGTCGGGCTGGGAAGCGGTAAGCCTGCCCAATGCCAAACAACTGCAAGCGGTTCGGGCCGCCGCACACCTTTGGATTGAGCATTTCAAAAGCGGCGACCTTGACCAACTCATGACCCTGTATGAGCCAGACGCGTTTATCGCCCTTCACGGCCAGCCTGCTATGCGAGGCATCGATGAAATTCGGGCGTACTTCGAATCCCGTATTGGCCGCCCCGGGGTTAAGTTCGACTTGGACATTGAAGAAATTCAGATTCACGGTGACGTGGCTCACTTGGTGAGCAAGTATTGGTTTGAGTTACCGCTAGAAGACGGTGGCAGTTATCGTGACGCGGGCCGTTCACTACTGATTTACAAAAACTCCAAAGAACACGGTTGGAGGATCTACTTGGATCTTGATCAAGCCACCCCTGATGTTACCTGGCCCACGGAGTAGCCCATGAACGATAAATTGTGGGATTTAATTGTTGTGGGTGCCGGTTCCGCAGGACTTCCCGCAGGCATTCGCGCCGCCCAACGAGGCATAAACGTATTGCAAATAGAAGCCGATGAACGCATCGGTGGCACTCTTCATTGGAGTTCCGGTCAGATGGCCGCTGCAGGCACCCAGTGGCAGAAAGATCTCAACATTGACGATGACCCAGATGGTCATTATGAAGACGCACAGCGCATTGCAAAAAACACCATTGATCCGATTTTAGGTCGACTGGCCATTAACCATGGTGCAGACACCATGGATTGGCTGGGTTCAATTGGCTTCCAGTTAGATCCAGCGGCGCCTCAGGCCGGTGTGGTGCATGAGCCCTACACCGTGCGGCGCTACTACTGGGGCACCAACGCGGCCTTGTCTGTATTGGACGTTCTTAAGCCATTGCACGAACGTTTAGTTCAAGAGAATCGCTTAACCCTAAAGCTCGATACCAGGATGGAAAGCCTAATCGTGGAGAATGGCGTTGTAGCGGGTGTGCGAGCGACGGGCGCCGATGGCGTGCAACAAGTGTTCTATGCAAAACAAGTGGCGCTAACATCCGGTGGCTATGCCGCTAGCCCGGAGCTATGGCATGAGCTGACACCGGATCTACCCTTGTGTTCTTGGTGCAACCCCTATAGCCGCGGGGATGGTGTGCTGGCTGCGCGAGACATTGGCGCCAAGGTGGATGGGGAAGATAAGTTTTTGTGCACCGTAGCTGGCTGGCGTGAAGATCCAGAAGACCCATTGTCGGGTCAGTTTTTCAATATGGCACCCAACCAACGTAAACCCTGGGAAATCTATGTAGACACCCAGGGCAAGCGGTTTATGCGAGAAGATCATCCCAGCATCGACTACCACGAAAACCACTTACTCAATCAACCCAACATGCAAATGTTTGTTATTGCAGACGAAGCCATCGTACAAAACGCACCCGCGATTCACTTAATGGATGAGAAAGACTTTCGACAAAAACTCGGAAACCACCCAGCCTTTCTCAAGGCTGACGCGTTAGAGTCCCTGGCGGAGCAAATGCAGGTGCCTGGTGAAAACCTAATACGTACTGTTGAGACTTTTAATGCAGCCGTGGAACAGCAATCGGACCCAGACTTTGGCCGCGAGTTCTTGCTTCGAAAAATAGAGACACCACCCTTTTATGCCCTAGTCGCTCGAGGAAGCACTGTGGTTTCACCTGCTGGCCTTAATGCAAACGAAAAACTCCAGGTGCTCAATACCAACGGTGAAGTGATACCCAATTTATATGCGGCGGGAGAAGTGTTGGGGTTTACTCGGTTGTCAGGCAATGCGTTTGTTGGGGGGATGTCGTTGACGCCCGCGTTGACGTTTGGGAGGTTGCTTGGGGAGTGGTTGGGTTGAATGGCTTCGGGCTTCGGGCTTCGGGCTTCGGGCTTCGGGCTTCGGGCGAGGATTTTCCAACGTCATCCTGCCGAAGGGCAGGATCCAGTCATACATTGCCGCGAAGCGGCACCTTAGACTACTAGAGCCTAGGGCCTAGAGCCCGGAGCCTTACATTGTGTCGCTTCGCGACCATTTTTCTACTGGATCCTGGCCTTCGCCAGGATGACTAGAGAGTTTTTCCCGCGCAGCATTGCCCTTCGGCAGGATGACGTTGCAATACGCCGCCTCGTCACAACTCCACCCCCAACCAATGTCCTTCCCGTGTCGCAGTCAACACAGACCTTGGCGCATAACAATCACCTATAGCGTCAACGGGCAAACCTTTTTGTAAAGGTTCCAGTAGTTCGTCATTGGGCTGTCTGGGCGTGGCATAAGTCAAAGCCACCACATCCTCAATTACGCGTTGATCGCCGTTCACTACATTTGCGACGGTCACTTCTCCGGCTTCCAGATCAGATTCCAGCATGGGCTGCGCGTTAGTCACAATCTCAACCCGTTTTTGCAACAGCCGTTGATAGACTCCCTGCCGATTGACCAGGGACACATCACTGGCAATTCTTTCTCTTGTGGTCACAATGACCACGCGTTGAAAATAATCCGCAAAGTACTCCGCGGCCGCGTAAGTCATTTCTGTGTGATCTTGATCATAAATAACCAAACAGCCTTTTTGCCTAGACAACGTCCCCACCAGTTCATGAGAAAACTGTCGCAAGCCTAACACCACATCTTTCATGTCATCGGCCAAGAAATGGGGCGTTGTTAGTCTCGAACCTGTGGCTAACACAACCCGATCGGGCGACAAACTCAACACATCTTGGACACTCGCCCTAATCCCAAATTCAAATCTCACATTGGAATGGGTCGCTTTGAGAAACTGGTAATCGTAAATACTGGATAGGTTCTCACCTCCAGGCAGTAGTGAGTGGATTCGCGTCTTACCACCTACCTCAGCGCTTTGTCCGAAGACAGTCACCTGATGATCACGAGCCGCCGCGACCCAGGCGGCCTCCATACCCGCAACACCTGAACCCACTACAACGATTCGTTTTTTATACTTGGCCCGAGGCGGCTTCCAATCCATCTCCTTGGCTTGCCCCACTCTGGGGTTGTTGTCACATTGAAGCGCGTCCCCCTCAACAATGGTGCGCCAACAGGTGTTACACGACACACAGTAACGAATGTCCGCCTCTCGACCTTGCTCCGCCTTAACACC
>JBCCFQ010000577.1:0-3272 GCA_039029655.1 Pseudomonadota bacterium
AATCGATCTTCCAGGCCAGTATGCGATAAGTACGGAAATTCGCGGGGCTTTGAAGTCCGTGCCAGGTGTGCAGGCCGTGGCAGAGTACAAAAAATCCATCCGTCCAAGTTGGATGTAATCACGGTACAGGGTTGGGTTATAGACTTCTGCCAAGAGAAAGGACTCTTGATTTCGTTGTTTAATTGATGAATTTAGAAAACTCCAAAATTCTACTGGAACCAACTCTGCCATGTCGTATCGAAAGCCATCTACCCCCATGTCTATCCAATAGAGCACGATGTCTCGAAACTTATTCCAACTATCCGGAACATCTTTGTCTTGCCAAAAGTCAGCGTGCTCTTGTAGCGTCCATTGCCTGGCCTCGTCGGGTAAACGATCGAAAGCATAGCTGCCGTCGGGACGAACACCGTAATTCACCTTGACTGTTTCATACCAGTCATCGAATCGCGGCTGGGCGCTACGTGCGCCATTACCTGTCCATTTAGCTGGCGATTCTAAGAACTTCCCATCCGAAAGTGGATGGGCGTCGCCGCCAAGCGGGGAATAGTCACTTGGTGACTCTGGTACAACAAAGTCTTCACCCACTACGTAGTAGAAGTTATTGTCTCGGGCCCATTCAACATTGGTGTCATCTGAAGCACCAAAGTCCTCAACACCTTTCGGAGCGGCGGTAGATTCATAGTTACGGGCAATATGATTTGGAACGATGTCAATAATGACCTTCATCCCGTGTTTGTGAGTTCTCTCAATCAGCGACCTAAACTCAGCCACTCTATTGTTCGGATCCACTGACAAATCTGGGTTCACGTCATAGTAGTCCTTTACCGCGTAAGGAGATCCCGCCCGGCCTTTCACGACGTCAGGGTCATCTTGCGCAATGCCATACGCGCTGTAGTCTCGGATCACCGCGTGGTGCGGAACGCCGGTATACCATATGTGGGATACACCAAGTTCTTTGATGCCTTGCAGTGCTGCGTCTGTGAAGTCATTGAACTTGCCAACACCATTTTCTTCGGCCGTGCCCCAGGATTTATTAGTGCTCACTTGATTGCCAAAAAGTCGGGTAAACACTTGGTATACAACTGGCTTGCCGGACCTTTCCTGCCCAGCTATGGTCGGGCCGATTTGAATCTTTGAATCCGAGGATTGCCAAGGAAACCTGAGCCGGAGTGTCGCGCTATCGGAATCAAACGCTGCGCCTATTCCTGATCTGGGAAGACGCTTTGTCGCCTTGACGTATTGGCCATCTATTAGGATGTGGTCTGTCTCTGCGGTCCAGTTGTGAACGATTAGATCCATTGAGCGAGTGTCTGGCATGTTAGGGTAACCCGAACCCGAGCGCTTCAAAGAAATCGACAATGAGTTACTTTCTTGCTTGGCACTAAACTCCAGCAATTCGAAAGCCCCCGTGCCTAGGCTATCTCTAGAGTACCCGTCGTCCTCGTACATCTTGCCCCGCGCTGTCCGCACCGATTCATCCGCGTAGTAGTGCAGGGTTAACTGTTTGCTGGAGTAGTCTTCGGTGGTTTGTATCGGTTCGATCATGGGCACAAAAGATCCGGCCCGCACCAGGACAGGAATCGTCTCAAGAGTAACGGGTATGTCGACTCTCCTAGCACCGTCAAATCGCTCGTCGGTCCAGAAATCAAACCAAACTCCCTGGGGTAGCGGAACGCTGACAGTGCTCGCGTCCGGCTCAAGTACCGGTGCCACAAGGAATGCGTCGCCCCACGTGAAGGCATACTGCTCGTCAAACAGTTCCAAATCTGTTTCGTCTTCGAAAAACAAAGGACGCATAAGAGGCATACCGGTAGAACTGTTTTCGTAAGCCAGCGTGTAGTTGTAGGGAAGCAGTCGATATCTGAGGTTTACAAAGTCTCGAACGATATTCCGGGTTTGACGGTCATGGAACACGGGTTCAGATGCGATGTGTTCTTGGGCGTGAGGGCGATACACGGGTTGAAAAACCCCGTACTGCATCCAGCGAATGTAGAGCTCTTTATTGAATGTCTCCCCGCCAGCAAAACCTCCTAGATCCGAATGGTTGTAGGCGAGGCCAAACATACCCATCTGCAGACTGAGTTCTACTTGTGGATTTAATCCGCCCCAGGAACGATTGACGTCCCCGGTCCAGGGAACCATTCCATAGCGCTGTGACCCAGCAAAACCAGAACGCATCAAAATCAGGGGACGCATGTTTGGGTAGGTGTTGATCTGGTTTTGATAGACCATTTGAGCCCAAACATGACCAAATGCATTATGTATCTCGTCACCGGTGGCATGGATTCCCGACTCGCTGAGCCAGTGTATGGAGTCTGCTGGATGGACCTCAGGTTCCCCAAGATCTCCCCATGTAGCCGCCGTTCCTTGCTCAAACAGCATGGCATAGGGTTTCCAAAACCAGTCTCTTGCCTGTTGACTGAAAACGTCGATCAATCCGGTGTTGCCGAAATAAAAGTCGAAACGTCGAGGTTTACCGGTTACATCCATAGCTAGGGCGTTGTTTTCCACAGCGCTTGACCATTTCTTCGATGTCGTAAGCACAAATGGCTCTGTAATCGCCACCGTTTTGACGCCCTGACTCTTAAAATCCTGAATCATTCTCTCCGGTGTCGGCCAGGCCTCACGGTCCCAGTCTAAATTTCCCATATGACCTTTGATGTCAGGTCCAAACCAATAGATATCCAAAATGATCGCATCTAACGGGATCTTGCTGCGCTTGAATCGCCGAACGACGTCACGGGCTTCCTTCTCCGTGTGATAACCAAATCGTGATGCATAATTTCCAAAAGCCCAACGGGGTGGCAATGGCTGCCTGCCCGTAGCATCGGTGTAATTCTCAATGAGTTCAGGGTAAGTGTCGCCCGCCACCACCAGATACGCGGTGCGACCTGCGGTCGCCTCAAATAGGGTCACATCCGACTCAGTGTTGCCTATATCCAACCAACCCGAGGCCGAGTTATCGAAAATGATCATGTACTTGTCAGAAGACACTATGCCAGGGACCGAGTAATACATCTGGTTGGTCTCGGATTCATATCCATAGGACGCTTTGTTGTACAAAGGCATGCGTTGGCCGCGTCTGTCCATTCCCAAGACTCTTTGGCCGCCGCCCAAGATTTTTTCTTTGGATCTTAAGTGAAATCGGAATCCTCTGACGGTCTCTTGTCTGAAGTAACCATGCTCCTCCGAGACCAGGGGTCTTCCATTGGTTTGATAGTCGATACGTACTGGATTCTTATTGACGACGGCTGTTAGCCCGCCAATTTCGT
>JBCCFQ010000578.1:0-3267 GCA_039029655.1 Pseudomonadota bacterium
CTCACCCCGGCACTATCGAAACTAGCCATTTCCTTAAGCATAGCGGCCGCACTTCGAATCAGTGGCCACGCCAATAAGGCACCCGTGCCCTCACCTAGGCGCATATCTAGATCTAACAGAGGCCTAATGGACAATGCATCCAGCGCCGCACCATGACCTCGCTCTGCGGATTTATGCGCGAACACCATCGCATCCTTTGCAGATGGTTCCATAGTCAACGCAGCAGTTGCTGCCGCCGTCGCAATGAATCCATCCACCATCACCAAAATTCCGCGAGACGCCGCACTCAACATGGCGCCTGTCATCATGGCGATTTCAAAACCGCCCCACTCAATCAACACTTTCTCGGCAGCTAAGTCTCCGGTGACTCGCGAAGCCGCGGCTTTGAGCACGGACAACTTATTAGTAAAACCCTCATCGTCAAGCCCCGTCCCATGCCCCGTCAGTTCGTCGAGGGAAAGGCCAAGGATTTTGTGCAAAATCAGCGCAGCTGCCGACGTGTTACCAATTCCCATCTCACCCAAGCACAAAGCATCTGTAACAGTCACGTCACCCAACTCTCGACCAAATTTCATAGCAAGATCGAATTGATCTGAGGTCATTGCGGGTGTCGCCACCGAATTCGCCGTTCCTGAGCCAATGCGACAACTGAGGAGGTTGGGGTGTTCGATGGGTTGGCCCGCAACCCCTGCATCCACCACTTGAACCGTCACGCCATTGGCCCGGGCAAAGACGTTCGCAGCCGCTCCACCATTCAGAAAGTTCATTACCATTTGCTGTGTGACTTCCTGAGGATATGCCGAAACACCCGATTCGACGATGCCATGATCGGCTGCAAAAATGATCAGCCGGCATTTCTCAGCCCGGGGCTCAAGCGTCTTTTGAAGCATCCCGATTTGCAGCGCCAGCTCCTCAATTCGTCCCAGTGAACCGGGCGGCTTTGTTTTGTTGTCGATGACACCCTGCAAATCAGTAACAGACAGTGCTTCATTGCGCGAGAGATCTTTGTTCACTACTTGTACCCGTCTTTGTTTGCCAGGACGTGTGTCGCGGTCTAGAGCGTGGAAGCTAGAGCACGTCTGCATTCGTGTCAATCGAACAAAGCCTCATGGCTGGTAAGTGCGCGCCCTACTTTGAGAACAATTTTGGTTCAATCGGACTAGGTGGCGGGAGCCAGTGCGCCGCGGTTGTAAAAGGTACCGCGATATCTCGCTAAGGACTCCCCACTATTTCGTTCCACGGCGGTTTCCACGTGCAACACTTTGGTGGATGGTCGAAGTACCCGTGCAGTTGCAAACACAATGTCATCTAAGCGGGCGGGCTGCAGATAGGAAATTTGCGCATCAATAGTGGCTGGATTCACACCTCGCGACGCACAGGCATAGGCGGATGCAGTATCTGCTAAAGAAAACATTATGCCCCCGTGACAAAAAGACTGGCTATTTACCATGCTTCCAGTAACCCTTAGCGACAACCTTGCCAAACCTTCCTCGACGTCGACCAAGTCGATACCGAACATAGATAGAAGCTGTTTGTCGGAAGACATCAGCTGTCGAACGGCTTGATCAGGCGCAGTTGTCACGCTCCCCCCAACATGTTGAGTAGGTCCTCTTCACTCAGTACCGTCACGTTGAGACTCTCCGCCTTCCTAAGTTTTGAACCCGCCTTTTCACCGGCAACCAAAAAGTCAGTCTTGTTGGAAACACTGCCCGTCACCTTGCCACCCTTAGCGGTGATACGTTTTTTCGCCTCGTCTCGAGTCATGTCAGACAAGGAACCGGTTAGAACGAATGTCTTGTCTGCGAATGCCGCACTCTGTTCTGTCGCGTCAGCGGTTGGCGCCTCATACTGTACGCCAGCTTGTAACAAACCATGGATGACTTCTCTGTTGTGGGGCTGCGCAAAAAAGCTCACGATTCTTTGCGCCACCACCGGACCCACGTCCGGAACTTGCTGAAGAGTTTCCTCGTCAGCTTGGGCCAGACTATCCATGGACTGGAAGAAGTCCGCTAATGCTTGAGCCGTGGCCTCACCTACTTCCCTAATACCCAAAGCGTAGATCAATCGATCAAGTTCCGCTCGCTTGCTTACTTCAAACGCTTGGATCAAATTCATCGCCGACTTTTCACCCATCCGTTCGAGCCCGGACAATTGCTCAAGGGTCAGGCCATACAAGTCGGCAGGCGTTTGCACAAGATCTCTCTCAACCAGTTGATCGATAATTTTTTCACCCAAGCCGTCGATATCCATGGCCCTACGTGACGCAAAGTGCCGTATCGCTTCTTTGCGTTGGGCTGGACAAAAAAGGCCGCCCGTGCAACGTATAACAGCTTCGCTCTCAACTCGAACCACGTCTGACCCACAAATGGGACAGACCGTGGGCATTGCCACACTCTTGGCGCCAGGGATTCGCTTCGTCTTATCTGAACTCACCACTTCCGGGATTACGTCGCCAGCACGACGGACCACGACTGTGTCCCCAACTCGCACATCTTTGCGTGTCAACTCATCCATGTTGTGCAAAGTTGCATTGCTTACGGTGACGCCACCCACAAACACCGGTTTTAGACGTGCCACCGGGGTTAAAGCTCCGGTGCGTCCAACATTAAACTCAACATTCTCCACCACTGTGGTCATTTCTTCGGGCGGGTACTTTTGGGCGATGGCCCACCTAGGAGCCCGAGACACAAAACCTAGTTCTTCTTGCTGGCTCAAGTGATCAACTTTGAATACAACGCCATCAATTTCGTAATCCAAATGCTCCCGTTGATTACCAATGAATTCGTAATACTCAAGGCATCCACCGACACCCTGCACCACTTGCGTCAGTGAATTGACGGGAAACCCCCATTCACGAATCGCCAACAAACTGTCCACGTGGCGATCCGAAATGGTCGCTCCGTCGACTACGGCATAGGCGAAAAACGCCAAGGGTCTTTGCGCGGTTAGCTTGGGATCCAACTGTCGCAAACTACCCGCCGCGGCGTTACGCGGGTTAACAAATGTCTTTTCGCCTTTTTCTTCTGCCTGCTTATTGAGTTCAGCGAAACCAGCTTTCGGCATGTACACCTCACCGCGAACCTCTAGCCGTGCAGGCCATCCTTTACCTCGTAGACGCAAAGGTACGGCATCTATTGTGCGCACATTGTGCGTGACCTCTTCACCTTTGTAGCCATCCCCCCGGGTCGCACCACGAACCAGCACGCCGTCTTGGTACACCAAACTGACCGCAAGTCCATCCAACTTTGGCTCAGCAGCATATTCCAC
>JBCCFQ010000579.1:0-3261 GCA_039029655.1 Pseudomonadota bacterium
GATTATTTTTCTGGTGCGCGAAAGATAGCATACGCCCTCGCAAGCCTTCGAACCACGTTGCGCCTTGGCAGCGTTAGCGGGTACCACACCGTTTCTTAAAGCCAACTACTCAGGGTGAGAACTGCGGCAGATCGGTGAGCCGACCCGGGTCGAATGGTTCATCGCCGAAAAGTCCGGGGTAATAATAAGCACGAAGTTTGGCGTGAAAGGCGCGCACCTTGCCCTCATAAAAAAGCACTGAGCCCATGTCCGTCCCGGCCAGTTTCTGAAGCCGTCGTTCAAGCAAAGCGGGTGGTGCCACTACGGCGAAAAAACCTGCAAGTCGATCTCGCTGGATGCGTCCGTCCCTGTAGGCATGGGCGAGTTTTTCCGCAGTTTGATCTCCCACTTGTTGGAAGGCGAAATACCATCCCCAATCGAACCCATCTCCTTCGTAGATATAACCCGTCCATTCAGGGTGGCGTTCTACAAAAGGCGCCATGGTGTCCTCCACCGGCAAATCCCAGGCGTCGTTTACCGCTTCGCGTTGGGTCATAAGAATGTCTGCACCCGTAGGAATTGGTGCCAAACTATCGATGATCAAACGACTGCCAGCGGGCAATACCGTACCTAGTAACACCCAAACACCAATAAGGCTAGCAAGAATCACCGGTGCGGAGCGCTTCCAACTTGCACCCCATATGCAAACCAATGTCCAGAAGATGATGTAGGCGACGACAAAAGCAGTTGCACTAATCATGGTCAATAAAGACGTATCGCTAGCGATTCCTGCAATAAGGAGCGGCACGACCGTGGCAAGCAAAACACCACCTGATCTAAGAAAAGCCCTTAACCACCACAACGAAGCACTGCTCCCCGCGGATGCAACAAGTAAATCGAAACGTCCTGCGCTGTGTTCGCTGACCCGCAAATCATGTAAAAGAAAAATGATAATTAGAGGAAGTACGAAGGATGCAAAAAACGCGAAGTCAAAGGAACCTGTTAGAGCCAATACGGGATTGCCCGGGTCGTGTTCGTAAATTTGGCCCTCCAACGCAAGCATACGCAGTCGATGTTTCCAGGATGACGTGTCCCTTTGTCCCAATGCTGCGAAAGCAAAGTCCGACGGTGGATCATAAGTCAAATGAAAACTGTAGTAGGCTGCACTGCCCCAATCACTCTGTTTGGCGAATTCAGTCGACCGGTCTTGCTCGTCGGCATGGTTAAGAAACACAATGCTCTCGCGTTGCTGTTGCACCTCCGCCTGACCTGACCAAACGGCGAATGCCGACAAGCAGAAGACGACCACAAGCCAAACCACAAACGCGCGTTCGCGGAACATGAAAAACGTCTCGCGTTTCAAATCGTTCAACGTATTCATGGCTTCAGCTTACTGCCCGTCCACACCAGCAGGCCGGACAGCAGCACAAGCCAACAGACAAGCATCAAAATAGACGAACCAGCACTGGCTAGTCGTGCGCTTGCAGTAGCTGGTTCGTAACGAAATTCATCAAGCACCTGCCAATTGGATGCGTCGATACGCGAAGCATCAAAGGATGCCTCATCCCGATTGCGGTTGATGTCGTCAATATAGGAAAGCTCTTCCGCATGGGCCCGGTTTAGACCCTGGACGAAATTGATTCTTAAGTCTTCGGCTTGCCGCAGGAAACGGTGATAATGATCGAGGTCAGTGCCCGCCACCGCGCGGGACGCAACGGCAATGGCTAATGCGGGCGTGAGCCAACCATGACCTCTCACCAAATCCGCCTGGCGCTTCTCTGCTTCTATGCGCCGTTCGGCATACACATTCAGGGTCTCGGTCAACTGTGCTTCCGCCATCCCTGCAAGAACGCCACGGATATTCACCTCAAGGTCTTCAACTCGCTCTACACCATATTCTTCTAACAGGCTTGCTTGCACGTTGTCGTATACGGAGTCGTCGACATCATGCCCATCACTGAGATCCCGCACCTCATTCAGCATGGTGAGTTCCGTTTCGATTTTTCCAGCCAGGGGTGCCGCTTGAGAAGCCACGTTGACGGCGACGGTGGGTAGCACCAGGGTTAAAGCGAGCCAGAATGCCGCAAGGGTTGCAACAACTGACGAGCGCTTTTGCAACACCGAAGAAATCAGCAACGTGAGGGTAATCCAAACCGATAAGTAGAGTAGATACACGCCAAAAAGTGACACTATTGCAAGTAAGCTTTCACCGTCACTGAGGGAAACAAGCGCGCTTACCGCCAGCGGAACCAATAAAAGCAACACAAATGAAAATAGTGCCATCGTCTTACCTGCCAACAATGTGCGACCACTCACCCCCTGTGCAAGTATAGGCGCGAGGGCTCCAGCCTCTCTTTCGCGAGTCACCGAACCATGCCCAATGATGACAATCAAAAGGGGCGCGAAGAGCTGGTAGATCAATGCTGGCGTCAACCAAGAAAGGCCACCAAGGTCAGCGCTGCTAGCAGATGCTGAAAATGTGGCTGAATTTTGCCGGTGACCTTCCAGGAACATGGTTTTTCCAGTGACGGAGTCCAAACCCGGGTCGAACACAGCCAGAGGCATGGGTGTGCGGAATATGTAATGGCCATAGTGCACCATGCGGTGGGGATGACGATCAGGCTGGGATAGAAAGGTTTGTTCCGAATCCGCCTGATGATGTGCGCGTTCGTGAGACTCAGCATGCATACCCATGGTGGTAAGCACAGTAACGAAAACTAAAGTGACGACGAAGAGCGCCGCCACGGCGAGGGCCAGATTTGAGCGTCGCCAGTAGCGCCACTCATCTTTGGCGATGGCTAGCGTCACAGTCATGCAACTTGCTCTTTTTTACCATCCCGATCTGAAAAAGCACGATGAACTGTTTCGGTCTCGATGCGGCCCCCTTCGGGTGCAGAAAACTCCCCAACCAGCTTGCCACCGCGAAGCAAACCAATCCGGTCAGCCACCTGACACGCACCATAAACATCATGGGTCACCATCAGAATGGTTTTGCCAGCACCGGCAAGGTCGCGAACCAGGTCATGAAACTCATCGATGGCGCTGGGATCAAGACCCGAAGTCGGCTCGTCCAGCAAGAGGATCTCCGTATCCCTAAGAATGGCCAGTGCAATAGCCACCTTTTGTCGCATACCTTTGGAATAATCCTTTAGTTTGCGTCCTCGGGCCTCCGGATCCAATGAAACGCGATCCAGTGCAGACTCGATGGCGGCCTTGTCAGCTGGCACCCGGGCGAGTTGCAGAAAGTAGCGGAGATTCTCATACGCATCCAGATGCTCATAA
>JBCCFQ010000580.1:0-3258 GCA_039029655.1 Pseudomonadota bacterium
CAAAGCTCTTTTTGAGTCTATCGAACTGGACCAAATAAGACGTGGTGTAATTGACACCGAATAATCCACCAGGTGCACCATAGCGGTGCGCGATTACGTCAAATAATCCGCATGTTTGCTGGTTTTGCACCTCAGGTCATGGTTTGGAAGGTGCACCTCCAATATAATCATTGCACACATGAGTATGTTGGAGTTCAGTGAATGTCGGAGTATTTCGCCCCCCAAAGGGATTTAAAGTTTGCCATTGAAGCACTGGTCGGCCTTGATGAGCTGGCAACCCTGCCAGGCTTTGAAGAGGTCAATCAGGACTTGGTGGAGGCAATTCTCGAAGAGTCTGGGCGATTTGCCAATGAAGTGTTGGCCCCATTAAATGTGGTTGGGGATCGCCAGGGCTCGGTGTTAACCGACGATGGTGTAAAAACACCCGATGGATTCAAAGATGCCTACCAACAATTCATTGAGGCGGGTTGGAACGGCCTAACCTCCGATGTGGACTACGACGGCCAGGGTTTACCCATCGTATTAGGGTCTGCGACATCTGAGATATGGCAGGCAGCCAACATGTCATTCGCGCTATGTCCTATGTTGACCGCCAGCGCGGCCAAAGCCATTAATTACCATGGCGATGAACAGCAAAAAAACGCTTTCTTGAGAAAACTCATCTCCGGCGAATGGAGTGGCACGATGAACTTGACGGAGCCCCAAGCGGGTTCTGACTTGAGTGCTGTGGCAACCAAAGCAGAACCCCAAGGCGATGGGACTTACAAACTGTTTGGGCAAAAGATTTATATCACATGGGGCGACCATGATTGCGCTGAAAACGTGATCCACACGGTGTTGGCGCGCTTACCGGATGCGCCCGAAGGCGTCAAAGGCATCTCCTTATTCATCGTTCCCAAATATCTGGTTAACGATGACGGATCTCTGGGAAACAGAAACGATGTCGAGTGTGTTTCTCTAGAACATAAACTTGGCATTCACGCGAGTCCAACGGCGGTGATGGGTTACGGAAACAATGGTGGTGCCATTGGTTATTTGGTGGGCGAGGCAAACCGCGGGTTGATATACATGTTCACTATGATGAACGATGCGCGACTGGCCGTGGGTGTTCAGGGTGTGGCCATTGCTGAGCGTGCGTATCAAAGAGCGTTGGGTTACGCGAAAGATCGGGTACAAGGTCGACCAGTGGGTACAAAGGTGGGTGACCGAGTGGCGATCTTGCATCACCCGGATGTGCGACGCATGTTGCTGACCATGAAGTCACAGATTGAAGCCATGCGTGCTGTCTATCTTGTCGCCTCGGCGCATTTGGATTTTGCGAAACGTGCAACGGATCCAGACAGTCAACAAATGCATCAGTCGCGAGCTGATTTGCTTATTCCCGTGGTCAAAGGTTGGTCAACAGAAGTTGGTTTCGACTTAGCGGCCTTGGGTGTACAAGTTCATGGTGGGATGGGTTTTGTTGAGGAAACCGGGGCGGCACAACATCTTAGGGACGCTCGGATCGCCACGATTTATGAGGGTACCACGGGTATCCAAGCCAACGATCTTGTCGGGCGAAAAATGGCAGGTGATGATGGAGCCTCTCTCAAGGAATTGATCGCCGATGTTCAAGAGACGGTTGAAGATCTCAGCGGAAGTAGTCAATCAGATTTAGAGCGTATCGCATCCAAGTTAAGCGGCGCGAATAACGCCCTGGGCCTGGCCGTGGATGAGTTGGCCCAACAACTAAAAACCGATCCGGCGGGTGCCATGGCGTCCTCGGTGCCGTTTCTAATGTTAGTAGGCTACGTGACAGGTGGATGGCAAATGGCCAGAGCGGCCAAAGTGGCCGCCGAAAAGATAGAGGCAGGCGAGGATTCGGAATTTCACGACGCAAAACTGAAAACAGCCGTATTCTACATGCACCATGTTTTGCCGAGAGCCGAAGCTCTAAGCCGTTCTTGTTTGGCTAGCCCTCGTGGCCTGTTGGATATGGCACCGGAACAGTTTTAGTTTCAAGTACTTAAGCTTTTGCCCCAGCGGGCACGGGTTTTGTGGCTTATAATTAGACTATGGCGCGTATTATTGCATTGGCGCTCCTAGGGCTTTTCCCCTTGCTGGTGGGCGCAACAGACAACAGTAACAACACCACTGTGATTGGTTCGAACGTGGATCTCGTGGAGGGTTACCACGCTATGCTGTCTGGCGACTACGAGTATGCCGTCGAAAAACTAAAGCAGGGTATTAAAGCCACCCCAAACAACCGTGATCGGGCCAAGGCCTATTCAAATCTCTGTGCTGGATACACTATTCTCGAACAATACGAGTTAGCAGTAGAGTCCTGCAATCAATCGTTAGATCTCCAACCTCGCAGCTGGCATGCGCTAAACAATCGTGCGTTGGCCTTGATGTTTATGGATCGATTGGCTGAGGCCGAGGCTGATGTTAATGACGCCATGAAAATCAATCCCGACGCGCCAAAACTACAACGCACCCGCGAAATCTTGTTGGGACGTCTACGTATCCCCCGTGTGACGATTGAAGATCATACCTAAATTGATTGTGTGCGGGATGATGCCCGTGTTCGCACAGTCGCCAGAACAGGCCAAATCCACCAGCGAAGAATTTGCGCCGGAGCTTGAAGAATCCGAGCACGTTGATGAAAGGGTGAAGGTGCGGAGCCTTGCGGCACCTGTCTATCCGCAAAGCGCATTGGAAAAGGGTATCACCGGGCGGGTTGTGGTGTGTTTCGATGTAGATGACCTGGGTATTGTGTACGACGTTAACGATCTGGAGTCATCTAACGATATTTTTGATAAGCCAACGGTGGAAGCTATTCGGGCCTCCCTCTTTTCTCCGGCCGTGGTTAAAGGTGAGTCTGTCGACAGTACCGCATGCCGAATATTCAAATACTGGTATGATTGACATTGTGTCTTCTTGAAGAGCTCTGTCTATGAGTGCACCCATAGAGAAAAAGTATCTGGATGTGTTAGGTAAACGTATCGCTTATGTGGAGCAAGGGCAGGGCGATCCCATCGTGTTTGTTCACGGTAACCCCACCTCGTCATATCTTTGGCGAAACATTATGCCGCGACTTAGCATGTTGGGGCGTTGTATTGCCATCGATCTTATCGGTATGGGCGACTCCGATAAGTTAGACGGGGAAGGCCGACACCATTACCGCTTTGTCACCCACCGGAGTTTTTTTGAAAAGGCCTTACGCAACCTTGGTATCAACACTCATGTCACGTTGGTGTTACATGACTGGGGTTCGGC
>JBCCFQ010000581.1:0-3254 GCA_039029655.1 Pseudomonadota bacterium
GGGTGAGCCCATGGCGGACAACAAGACCTTATCTCGAGCCTTGGTGTCCTCCGGCAAGTCCTGTCTTAGAAAGTACAGACCCTTTGATGTGCCGCCACGCATGGCGACTGTTGGTACGGCTTTTTGCATTGTCTAGTCTTCGCTATCAACGTAGCGCAGGCCTTTTTTTGCGAGACGATCACGCATGTTGTAAATGTCTAAACCCAGGTCCCCGGCTTCAAATCGCTGTCGTTTTTCTTCTTCATTGGCGACCCGTTGTTGGGATTTTCTAATAACGTCGGATACATCTTCTTTTGCAACAACCACAACCCCGTCATCATCGGCGACGATCAAATCACCCGCTCGCACAATGGCGCCAGCACACGTCACGGTGGTGTTCACATTGCCCAGTGTCTCTTTCACGGTGCCTTGGGCAAACACGGTCTTTGACCATACGGGAAAGGGCATCTCCGTCAACGTAGCGATGTCTCTAACCCCCGCGTCAATAACCAGTCCTTTAACCCCACGGGCCTTTAGGGAAGTGGCCAACAGGTCACCAAAATACCCGTCCTCACAGGCACTGGTGGGTGTCACCACGAGAACATCGCCAGCTTGGCACTGTTCAACAGCCACATGGATCATCCAATTGTCCCCAGGCGCCACCTCACAAGTCACCGCCGAGCCTGCAATCGTGGCAGGCCGAAAAATCGGTCGCAGATAGGAAGCCATTAAGCCTTTTCGTCCTTGAGCCTCATGAATCGTCGCTACTCCAAAGGCTTCACACTGTTGCGCCTGCTCCACGGGAACTCGACTGATATTGGTTACTACCTTGGCCACACGATCACCTCTTGTTGACGTTAGCATCCCACGGCCACTTTCCTATGACCACCACTTCACAATGCAAAAAACGCGTAAGGCAATGAAAAATCGTCGTTTGCGGGACTACGACAGATGCTGAGTTGCATCACGCAAATAATTTGCCATGAGTTTGGCTGCCGGAGATAAACTGGAATTGGCGCGTGTCGTGATGCCGATGGGCCGCCGTGTTTCGGGCAACTCTATGGGTAACGCGGTCAACTGACCACTAAGTTCATCATAGTGAATTTGATGTCGAGACAAGATAGTTATGTAGTCAGTTTCCATCAGAAGCCCACGCACCACCACAAGAGAACTGGACTCAACCACGTGCTCTGGAGCCGGCAACGCTCTCGACGCTAGCAGATCTTCAAACAACTTTCGGGTCGGCGTATTGCATGGCGGCAATATCCATTGATATTTCATTAATGCCTTCCAAGAGACTCTCGATTTTTTAGCCAGGGCATTTTTGCTAGAGACGATGATGGACAGTTCCTCCTCCAGCAACATTTCTTCCGCCAGTTCTTCTTGCTCACCGGTTTCTCGCAGCGCACCCAAAATCATATCGATGTCGCCGCAACGCAATGCGGTCACTAAATCTTCGTAGGGTCCTTCCATAGTTGCGATATCCACCAGCGGAAACTCGCTTCTCAGTTCTGCAATTGCGTGAGGCAGAATTCGTGTGCGCATAAAAGGTAGCGAACCTACGACCACGCGTCCTCTTTGTTCACCCTGCATACTCTGAAGTTCATCACAGGCATGTCGCAACTCTTTTCGCGCGAGCTTAATGTGGTTGGTGAGGGACCTTGCAAATGAGGTTGGCACGGTAGCTATTGGTGTACGTTCAAACAGGGACGTGTGCAACGTGTCTTCCAGCTTTCGAAGCAAAGCAGAAACGGCCGCCGTGCTTACACCCAGCTGCCTCGCAGCCGACGGGACGTTATGCACCTCAGCGGTGGCCAAAAACGCATCCAACCACTTGTCGGATACGTCCATTTCAAAAAAACGAGCGACTCCCGGCGATTCGTTAATGATCGCCGGCGGCACTAGTTGCTGAGCTTCTCGAAAAATTCGCTGTGCCTGTTTGGCCCCCTTTGACAGGCAATCACCATAGGCGTTAAGCGTCACACCCTTTGTGGAGCGATCGAACAACTCAACGCCAAGAGCCTTTTCCAACTCTTGAATGGACTTGGTGACTGAGGTTTGTGACCGGTTTATGGCACGAGCGGCCTTTGTAACACTCTGGTGTTCAGCGACCGCCAGAAAGGTTCGCGCTTGTTTGACCCCTATTGTCTCCATGCTGAGATCTTATCACTATCGAGAGCTCGCTAGAGAGTCTAGGAGAGGGGAACCTTGTTTTATGCAGAACAATTTGACTCTTGCTAACGCTAAGCCTACGTGTTCATCATAAGATCAAAACTTCCCGCTATTGCCCCACTGCTCTTTCGGGAGAATTTTTTCCATGTTGTCCCAGTGCTCGACGATCAATCCATGCTCTAGACGAAAGATGTCAAATACCGCATACCGGTCGACACCGAGAGACATCTCGCTGTAGCTCACTACAAAGTTGCCCTGACCAATAACTTTGAAGACACTCTCGTACTTCATGGTCAAGCCTTGCTTTTCTAATTGTTCAGCAAAGGCCGCAAATCCGGCGATCCCATCTCTAACTTTGGGGTTGTGCTGTCGATATGTGTCCGAGGAGATGTAATTTGTAACGTTCTCGAAATTACCGTCCAACAGCACATCATTCAAGAATGCATTGACAACGGCCTTATTGGCATGTGTGTCTTCCAAATCTGTGATCTCCGTTGGGCCATCTATCTGACTACGTCCCGAAAGACTGGTTTCTTGCACTGGTCCAATCACATCCCAGTGCTCAATGATTTTGTCATTGTCGTCCGTGTCGAACAGATCTGTTGTTATCCACTTATCTCGACCGTGGTTGAGTTCTTGGTAAACCTGCAAGAAAACGTAGCGCCCGTCCTCCAGGCCACGAACCACTTCAATACTACGAACCGGGTTACGCTCTATAAACGGTTCAAAAAAATCGAGAAAGCCTTGAACTCCATCGGCAACACCTGTGCTGTGTTGGGTATACCGTTCACCCGTATACTTAGTCACAGCTTCGCAGGCATTGCCATCCCGAATACCCTCAAGATAGAGTGCCTTAGCATTCTCTAGTTTGTTACCCATTCATCAGCCCCTTCACTACTTTGTTGGGAATAAGAGATTGAAATACCCAGAACACCGCGCTGCTTGGCCCAAGCTAACTGTCGGATTTCGGATACTTTCCAAGTGACAAAAACAGAACAATGGAAAGAACAAGCAGTCCAATGGACACACTCAAGACAATTTCGTAACCTCCCCACATCTGGGCACCTGCACCATAAATCGGCGGCGCAATGCCGGCACCAACC
>JBCCFQ010000582.1:0-3248 GCA_039029655.1 Pseudomonadota bacterium
CTCAGTTGATTTTACCTTACCGCATTCGTTTTTCACCGGGCGAGTGTCCTGCGCGGCCTTCCCATGAGCGACCGCCTCATGCGTGGACATCTCATGCGCGGCCACCTTGGTGGTCGTACACATCTCGTTTGTGTTGCGACCTTGCTCAATTATTAAATTATTAATATTGACCTCATTTATTACCTATTTATCGTCTGACATGCCTTGTGTGCTTGGGACGGGTTGCCCGGCCGGGTTGTGACGGGTCACTTGGACGGTGGTGGGGGGTTGACCGTACTTGCGTAACATTGTGCCAGCTAGGGTGACCTAGCTTCTTTAATACTAATTGGCTAAACTGTTATAAATAATTTTTCTTGCTGTTTTTCTCACTTGGGGTGGTTGTCTTCGTCCTGGTTGTGGTGTTCCCAAAATTTGCTGACATGTTCGCACAAATTCACAATCAACTGCCTTCAACAACCAAAGTCCTCATGTGGACCAGCGATATGTTGAGAGTGTACTGGGTCCCAATCGTCTTTGGGCTTGCCGCGTGCATCGCAGCTATTGGAAAGTGGCTTAGCGTTGAGCAAGGTCAGCGTACAATAGATCGACTCAAATTGACCGTGCCTGGAATCAAACAGATTTTTGTTGAAGTCTACTTCATCCAAAGCCTAAAAGTGATGAGCATGTCACTGGCCAATGGAGTCACAGTGGTAGACACCTTAGCGGGTACCAAAGACGTGGTGAAGAACCATCTCATTCGACAGTTTTTTGCCCAGACGGAAGAAGCCGTACACCAGGGCAAGGGTCTTGCTCACGGATTTCAGTCAAGCCCTCTTGTACCGGACCTAGTCAAACAAATGGTGACCACCGGGGAGGAGAGTGGGAACCTGCCTCATGTCATGGGGCGCCTAGCGAGTTACTACGAAAGGGAATTGACCAAACGTCTCACGATGCTTTCCAAGATAGCCGAGCCACTCATGTTGTTGCTGATGGGGTTGGTTGTAGGCGTCTTGGTCAGCTCGCTGATTCTGCCCATCTTTAAGCTGTCTAAGGCTGTCACTTAAGGTACCCGTTTTGTGAACTAGTTTCACCATAACTTCATAAAAATCAAGGGTTTTCCATTCGATTTTACTTAAAAATGTGACCGAGTTAAAGGTCAAATTGGAGTCCCTGCGACATAATCACGGCGTCTGGAAAAATCGGCTTTGGTCAATTGGGTTCCGTTAAGGTTTTTCCAACAATGGCCGATGAAGAGTAGTAATAACCCGCGTTGTATTTGGAGAAAATGATGAATTGCAGCACCCGTCGCAATCGCGGCTTCACATTGGTTGAGTTATTAATTGTCGCCATCATTTTGGCGATTTTGGCGGCAATTGTTGTACCTCAGTTTGCTTCCACGACAAACGACGCTGAGGAATCCGCTTTGCGGGCGAATTTGGCAGCCGTGCGTTCCGCGCTAGATTTGTACCGACAACAACACGGCGAATACCCAGGTGTTAGCGCAAGTTCGGGTGGGGCATGTACGGGGACTGCAGGTACTGGGGCGGCAGGTAATGTTCAAGCTGTTATTGATCAGCTGACGCGGTATACCAATCAATCGGGTCAATCTTGTAGCGCCCCAGATGCGGGTTATACTTTTGGACCATACTTGAAGGAAGACAACCTACCGGCCAACCCGGTAACCAAGTCCGGCGTAGTTGCCATCGTCACCACAGGAGATTTGAACATGGCGGCAGACGGCGGCGGTCTTGGTTGGAAGTATGACTCCACCTCCGGCAAATTCATCGCCAATGATTCCAACACCGATGGTAACGGTGACGCCTACTCTACTTACTAGGCAAAGATTCGGTAATGACTACCGAAAATTACTTCCACAAGTGCACTGGTATATTTGGTGGAAAGAATAGATGCGACTTCTAGCTTCACTCACCGGATCTGGCAATCGTTGTCAGATCTTTGGTGCGCCACCCAGTTCGACAACCCAAAAGTAACCCACTACGCTCAACAGTTCATGAACGAGCGCACCGCTCGTGGGCTTGGAGCAGCCGCCATCGTGGCTTCTTGTATTTTTCTTGGAAGCCTCCTGCTACATGCGCACTTGGGGTTTAGCAGAGAGTACTTCTATACCTACGTTCTATTGATTGCTTTGGCAGGCAACGTTTTCTATTCATCCCGATGTATCGAAGATGTGCGTACATTGCATGTACTTGGTATTTGCATGTTTGTCATGAGTGGTGCCGCACTGATTTTGCTGGCTCATAAAACCAGTACCTTTGGGCCAGAACTCATGGCCACCTTGGTGCTGCTGTTCATGGCGCTACCTTTGATCCCTTGGGGTTTGCGGGAGGCGACGGCCGCACTGTCTGTAACCTATTTTCTGATTACTGCCTCCAGTCTTAGTGTTTCGGGGCGATTTGATCCCACTACTTTGGCAACTCTGCAGTTCTTCATGGTGTCTAGTGGAGCTATTGCGCTGATATTGGTGAGTAGAAATGTGCATGTCAGAAAGAACGACATGCGAGCCAGGTTTGATCTAGAAACCGTCAAACAAGAAATGCAATTGTTGTCTACCCGTGATCCATTGACCGGCGCATGGAATCGTCGTTTCCTTGAGAACGAGTTCGATCGCTTGGCAACACAGGGGGTTACCAAAGGTGCACCCTTTGGGTTGGTGCTGCTGGATATTGATAATTTCAAAACGATTAACGATACGTCAGGACACCAATTCGGTGACCTGGTTCTGAAGACGGTCACAAGGGTTTTTCAGGATAACCTAACAGGTCAAGATTTCTTTATCAGATTAGGCGGAGATGAATTCGCAATATTGTCACCGCGACCAGACTTGGAAGAGCTGGTTGGACGTTGTCTCGACCACATCCGAACGGATCCTCGGCTACTTAGGGGAAGCCAAGGTGTCCCGGTCACTTTGTGCTTTGGCATTACGCCCGGATCACTGGAGAAAGCGCCCCTGACTGAACTTTACAAATCCGCCGACGCCATGCTCTACGAACGTAAGCGGGCGCGAGTGCCCACCGTGCAAACGGCAGGTGTGGTTGAGGTGGACCAATGATTTCACAGCTCCGCAAACACAGTACTGAGGCTGCGGCAAAAACGGGGCAAACGCCCATAGGTTTGTGTTTTGGAAGACAACAACTGGACATGATTCAGTTAAAAAAGGCCGCTGGGCAACTGAGTTTGCTGGGCTATGCTAACGGCAAGTTTCCGGGGACAAGAGATCTGCTTCTGGCAAATACTAAGGTGGCACGCAA
>JBCCFQ010000583.1:0-3241 GCA_039029655.1 Pseudomonadota bacterium
ATTGGTTTCGTAATGATCCACTAGAATCCTTTGCACTGCCTGCAAGGCTTCCCCAGGGTCGAGCTGATATTGTCGTGCCACCAAGTGAGCAATGTCGTCTAAAGAACGTTTGCCGTCGATGGCCGACATGATCTGCGCTTTAAGTAGATGGCTAGAGGAGGTGACCAAGTACTCAGCGTCACTTGGCACGGGTTGTTTTTGATCGGTGAGCCAGTTGGGTAAGAAAACCTCGCTTGCTTGTCGAAGCAGGTGGGTCCTTTTTTTGGCAGAGAAGGAAAAGACCGCCTCGGTGCGGTGATGACCACTATGTGGCGACTGTAGGTATGGCTGGCGCACCCACTCATGATGGGTGACCTCAAACCCGGAGTCCGCCAAGACTTCCAGTAACTCTTCTTCGGAGTATCGCCAGTCTTCGTTGTTGTGGAAAAAGGCCAGGGATCCAGTGTTCGCCCAAACACCGTCTTGGGTTAATAGGTTGTTCACTGTGCGAGCAATTTGGGTGAAGTCCTGAGGCACGATGTCGACTAGCCATGGAGTGACCACGGCGTTAAAACACTGGTCCACAAAGGGTGGTTGTAATGCATCACCCATGACCATAGCGAACCGTGTGTCATGACCCACTGACAACCGCCTAGGCGATACGCACTCTTGGTGGATCACATCCTTTTCCAATGGGGCTACCGGGAACTCCACCAACGGCAGGGTTTCACCCGAGATGACCCGGCTCGCCAACAAGACGAGGAATGGATTGAGATCCAATGCCACTGACAAACTGGGATTGAGCTTTTGGTGTAGGTCGTAGCTTAGACGTCCGGAACCGCATCCCAAAGTGAGGGTGGGTCCGTGGGCGTCGTCACCCAGAAGACTCAACGCCGTTTTTAGCATTTGTTGGTTTTCCTGATCACCCCACACCCAATCCCGAAATACATTCGTGTAGTAACCGGTCAACCCTTGACTCTTTGGTAGCTTGCTGCGAATCAATGACCCAGGGTCGGCGTCCTCAAAATTCAGCCCCTCTAGCTTCAAAGGACTCAAGACATCCAATACTTGGGCTTTGTGAATTTCCGTGGCCTGGAGTTTGCGGCGAATTCGGTTATAGGTAGAGGGCCTTAGCTTAGCTTCTACCAGGGCCTTGTTGAGACGACGCTGTTCGGCTGCGTTGTTGGCCAAAAAACCATTAAGGCGCGCCTTCCATTCTAGAAGGGCTTGCTGTGGCTTCTTGAACGCCCAAGGATGCAGGCCACCACCGTTGGCCACCAGTGGCAAGTGAAGGCCACACTGGCAGCAGGTAATCTCTTTTCCCTGCTGTTTCAGTTCGCCGCCACAGTCGGGGCAAGCCATCAGCGAGAGTAGGGCTGGAGCACCAGCCCTACCCACCGCCGATGTCATATTGTCCGCAGGGTCAGACAATTGGGTCGAAGGCAATGTAAGGGTCTACGGCTGCCCCGGTACCGAGTCCAGGGTTGTCTAAGACCATGCCAAACATGGCTTGCTCTCCGTGCAATGCCAAGTAGTTTAGGACCACCATTTCCGCCATTTGAACGACGCTGTTGGCAAAAGGACTGGATGCCGTTTCCACATCGCCACTTGAACGAAAATAGCCGATTTGTTGAGACGCTTCCGCGTTTCTCAACACGGGTTGACCGTTGGGGCTGTAGACAAGGAAGAAGCCCGCGGCCGTTTGGGAGTTGTCAGATCGCCAACGGTATTTCACGGTACCGTTGCCATCATCCTCTTGGGTGTTCAAGTCTGCTGAAACTGCGCCGTCACTGAAGCCATAAATCATCAGTGGTTTGCCCAGTTGAGCAGCATACTCAAGTGCACCACCCATAGCTGCACCCACTACAAAGTCCTTTTGATCCGTTTCAGGCCGTGGATCCCGATGATAGTCCCGGTTGCCATATTCAATGGTACCGGCACCACCATAGCCGTTGATTACCACCTTCATGGCCGCAGCGGCCTTTTCAAAGTCACCGTCGTCCAATTCCCCGTTGGGGAATATGTTTTGCAAAATTGGATCGGCCTCAGGGTCTAGGTCTTGTGGTGCAACAGTGGTATTAAACGTCGCGGTGGTTTTATCGTAACCGCACTTCACTAAGTCCTTAGTGGCTTGTGCTTCGGTAATCCGTCCGAGTTTTAGGTCACTGATGATGGCTGAAGCTTCAGCGACCCGACCATCGGGAAACCCGTCATCATTCGCGCCACCGCCAAGACCAATGGAGTCATTGCGGTTTCTAACCCGAGTTGGGCTAAATTCCGGCGACACCATTGAGTCTGGTGCCCGTGACTTGCCGCCAGAGTCGGAGTTACGGGTACCAATGGTCGCTACAAACTCACCGTTAGCTCCCGCTCGCGCAATCCCGTAAACGGGGTTATGGGGGTTGTCACCCGTATCGTTTTCAGAACGACAGGGTATGACGGCACCGTTTACGTTCGCTCTGGTGGCGACGCTGGTCTTACTCAGCAGTCCTCGAAGCATGGCGCTGTTGGGATGCATAGCCAAACCAAAGGTACGATCGACACCGACATTTTGCGGAATAATCGCATCGGGTAGTCCGAGTTTGTTGTAACCATCGGCAGATAAGAAGTCTTCCTGACCGCCGATGCCGCCCACCATGATGTTGGAGCCGGCGATGTTGGCACCCCCACCTTGGTCGAAGCCAAGAAAGGGTATCTTGCCGGCACCTAAGCCAATGCCGTTGTCAATGACGCACGCCTCTTGACCGTAAGCCGCCCGTGATAAGACGGTGGCCATACTGGGTAGAAAGACCGTGGCCGCACCAGTGATGATTCCCTGATTTAGAAACTCCCGCCGCGTTACCGGTCTTCCATGACCGGAACGTCTGCAGCTGTCTTCGATACGTTGCTCGAAGCGGCGATGGGCTTTTTCTGTACGCCTAAAATTTTCTCTGTACTTACTCATGTTAATTCCTCAAAGATCAATTCACCGTTACGGCGGCGCTAGCCAGCACCGCAGTACAAGTTGCCTGCAAGACAACTTCCGCTTCATTTCCGTTGCAACCATTAGCGCAGCCAAGGTCATCGATGACGCGGACAATTTCTGTTGTCACATCGGCTCTCAATGGTTGATTCACAAGATCGCCGATGAATCGATCAAACAAGGTGTCGGCGACCTGATTCTTGGCGTTACCATCGATGGAGCAGGCACCAAAGAAGTCGTCACATCGGCCATTGTTGCTGACGATTTGTCCGCAATAGGCTTTTGCTAAACGTTGAATGC
>JBCCFQ010000584.1:0-3240 GCA_039029655.1 Pseudomonadota bacterium
CCAGAAAGTCTTCCAGGCCCCAGATGCCGCCTTCGCGACCATTGCCGGATTGGCCATAACCACCAAACGGCGCACCGGCACCGCGGCCTTGGCCATTGATCTCGACCATGCCCGAACGGACCTCTCGCGCCACGCGGCGGGCCTTATCCAGATCTTGCGTCTGGACGTAGTTGGTCAGGCCGTAGGAGGTGTCGTTGGCCATTTCCGTCGCCTGATCCTCGGCATCGAACGGCGTGATCGCCAAGACAGGGCCGAAGATTTCCTCTTTCCAGATGGTCATGTCCTGATCCACATCGGCGAAAACGGTCGGGCGGGCGAACCAGCCACGGTTCAGGCCTTCCGGACGGCCCAGGCCACCAGCGACCAGACGGGCGCCATCGTCGATACCCTTTTGGATCAGGCCCTGGATCTTCTCCCATTGCACGTCCGAGACGACGGGGCCGATCTGCCGACCATCGATGTCAGCTGCGGCAACCTCGGTCTGCTCGGCCACGGCACGCGCGAATTAACTCTTCACCTCCGAAACCTCGGAATATAGAAGAGAAAATCGTTGCTCCCACCAGAATGAGATACACCATGGACGTGATGCGCAGTGTTTCAATGGACACTTGGTGCAGGACAGAGAGATTTAGATGACGCCTGCCCAGAGCAAGCAGCATGGCGCCAATAGCCCCCACTGAGGCCGCCTCCGTAGGTGTGGCCACGCCTACAAGAATAGAACCCAGTACCGCAACCATCAGCAGCACAGGCGGAAACAGGCCTTTAGCCAATGCTGAGATCAGGTCTCTTCTGGAGATAGTGGTCTCATGCTTTATGGATGGCGCTGCATCCGGGTTTAAACTTGCCACCGTCAGCACATACGCTGCGTAAGCAGCCACCAGGATCAATCCCGGCACGATCGCTCCTGCGAACAAGTCCCCTATGGAAACAAAATCCGGTGCAAACACGCCTGCGTTCAATTGAGATTGTTGATAAGCATTCGAGATAACTTCGCCCAGCAATACCAAACAAATCGAAGGCGGAATGATTTGTCCCAGAGTGCCCGTAGCGCAAAGGGTTCCGCAAGCCAGTGAGGGCTGATAGCCCGCTTTTAGCATGGATGGCAAAGACAGAATGCCCATCGTGACCACTGTTGCGCCAACAATTCCAGTGCTGGCGGCCAACAACATCCCGACGAGAATGACAGAGATGCCAAGTCCACCCGGTAGCCTTGCAAAAACAAGCTCCATGTTTTTTAGTAAATCTTCTGCAATGCGGGATTTTTCCAGCATCGATCCCATGAAAACAAACAGGGGTACGGCAAAAAGATTCTGGTTAACCAGGATTCCGTAGATACGATTAGGAATGAGCGAGATGAAGGCAGGATCAAAAATATCGAGCAATTCCCCCAATCCCGCAAAAACCAGCGACACGCCGGCCAGGGTGAGTGCCACTGGATAACCGGCCATTAGAAACAAGCAAACCACCACAAACAGCAAGATTGGCAAATATTCAATCAAGGGTGAGAACCACCGCTTTCAGAAAGGTCTTCTGAAGTGTCTTTCAGGCTCTGGATACTTCGGAACAGTTCGGCTATTCCTTGCAGAGCCAGGAGAGTTGGTAATAGCAGTAAACAGGTTTTAAGCAGATAAACGTATTGCAGACCACTGGATTCTGCTGAGCCTTCACGAATACGCCAAGAGACCGCTACATAATCCCAGCTTGCCCAGATGACAAATCCGCAAGTGACCAATAAAAATATCAGGCTACCCAAAATATCTACCCAGGATCGGGTTGCTTTACTAAATTGATTGTAAAAAACATCAACCCGAACATGGCCCTGCTCCTTTAGTGTATATGCAGCACCCAACGTAAAAATAAGTGCGTTGAGGTACATCACCAGTTCCTGCATGGCTATGGAACCCAGTTGGAACGCATAGCGCAAGACCACGATAGTGAACATCAGCAATACCATGGCCAGGGACAACCACGCGGCCCAACGGCCAAGCTGATCGTTAAACTTGCTAATTTTTTCTATCAGGCTCTGCATCGGCGTTCAAACAATTCAAGGCATGGCAATGATGCCACAATCGGCGGTCTCACGCCTGAATTGGAACATAGGCGGCAAACGGAAAAGGCATGGTTACATGAAATAAACCCGGAGCAATTGATAGCTCAGCAGCAGGATCATTATGCTCAAACCAACAAAGGCCAACCCCAATAACCATAGTCCTGCCCTTCGTATCTTTGTCGACATGCGCTCGCGCCAACCCATGCTTGAATCGGGTGCGCTGGGCACATTCAGAAAGAGGTAGCTTAAACTATACAGGGAGAGTGACCACAGCATCGCTGTGGTTGCCGGAATTAACCACTCATCAGTTAACATTAGCGGATTATCCACAACACTCAGAATCATCACGCCAATACTACCAAGCGCAAACACCACGAGTAGCAGTCTGAGTCGACTCAAAAAGGTAGCAATTCGTTGCAGGCGCTCTATCATAGCCGTCCATCATAATCCTAACTTACGGGAATACGCCAACCTGTCATGTCTGAAAATGCCGCCACTATAGAGCTTCCGTTCTTGGCTGGATTGAATAATGACGGTCAGCCTGTTTTCGAAAGCCTGCAGGCAGAATTTCTCCCTCAGGATTCGAGTAGGGTTCGGTTATTGCGCTCCCCGCTATTCGCCCGAAATCTGGCCGCTGGAGACACCCTGCGCCTAATCAATCCAGATGCCGCCGAATATGAACTAGAAAGAAGAAGTGGCAATCTGTGTGTTCGATTGTTTCGTAGAGAAGGAGTGGACGAAGTTGATAATTTTTTGACGCCTGCCATTGAGAAGCTGGGCGGTGAGCGCGATCTTGGTGAAGAAAGCGCAATCGTGTACAGCATTCATGTGTCAATTGGCTTCAATACAATTGAGCAACTATTCGACAAGGCTTGCCAAAAATTTTCAGGCACAGTTTGGTATTATGGCAATGTCTATGATCCCGAAGATGGCGAAACGCCAATGCACTGGTGGGATGAATTTATTAGTCAGGACTAGAAAGTATGATAATTGTTGTTTCCCCTGCCAAGTCACTCGATTACGAAAGCAAAATAAACAAGCGAAAATTTAGTCAACCCAGATTTCTGGAAGACTCTGAAAGATTAGTCGCTGAGCTCAGGAAACTGAAACCTGCTGACCTCTCCAGTCTAATGAATATCAGTGACGCTCTCGCTGAGGAAAATTTTCACCGATATGCTAGCTGGACTACC
>JBCCFQ010000585.1:0-3234 GCA_039029655.1 Pseudomonadota bacterium
CGAAAAACTGGATAAGCACATTCCCGCCGATGCACAGTGATATCCAGTGTGGTTTAAAAGACTATAAAAAGTAGGGTAACGACGAGTTAACCCCGACGCGTCTTGGCATTGCAACGAGTCGGTTGAGAACCACTAATTGGAGGAAAACGATGTTGAAACCTGTATGGTTCGCGGTGTCTGCGATCTCTTTTTTGTTTGCGTCAACCGCTATAAGCCAGGAAACGATAGAGAGCCGGATCGGTCCACTGGAGTTCACACATGACTTCGAAAACGGATACCCCACGCTGGAGACGCAGAGTAAGCTCTTCGACGAGATGGACTTCCAGCGCGCAACGCAAGCCTACATTTGGGCCATTCCCCTAGTTGGCTTTGCCAACTGGCAAAAGCAGCACGAAGAAGTGTTCGACGCAAAGTCAGGCGACATTGTTCTTTATCTGGATACCATCGATAAGTACGGATTGCTGACTGCGAATACGACGACTCCTTATGCGCTAAGCTTTATCAATCTGTCGGATACGGGTCCAATTGTGATTGACATGCCCGAAGCTGATGTACGCGGTGCCACCCACACGATGTGGCAGATTGGAATTACGCAGATGACGGAACCAGGGCGTTATGTGTTCCACGCACCGGGAACAGAAGCGCCCACTGTCGAAGGGGCCAAAGTCTTCCAATCCGACACAAACAGTATTTTCCTAGGGATCCGACTGTTAGCTAAAGACGAAGAACAACAAAAAGCAGACCTGGCTGGAATCTCCATCTATCCGTTGTCGGAATTGGGCGAAGTATCCGAGACCAAGATCATCAATGTTGACAATCGTCCTTGGCAGGGTTGGCAACCGCGTGGATTCGACTATTTTGAAGTCTTGGCCGACATTCTTCTACGTGAGCCGGTTGCGGAACGGGATAGGTTTTTTATGGCCATGCTCAAACCGCTAGGCATTGAAGTTGGCGAACCGTTCGCGCCGGATGAGCGGCAGAAAAGAATTTTGACAGATGCAGCACTCGTCGGCGAGGCGATGGCAAAGGCGAACGATTTCTTCAATCCGCGCTTGGAGCAGTCTCACTATGTGGAAAGTTCCGCTTGGGAGATCGCCACATCGTCACCTCTCGATCAGAAATGGGAAAACTATGATGCGTTGGATGGGCGTGCCGCGTGGTTCTACGAAGCCGTCACAAATGACGCGGCGATGCAGTCTGACCGCCCGGGGTGGGGTCAAATCTATCTGGCATCTTACCGAGACTCAGACGGCGACTGGCTGGATGGTGCAGTTAGTTACACTCTGACGGTTCCGCCAGACGTCCCAGCGGAAGAGTTCTGGTCCTTGACTGTTTATGATGTCGCGACCCGTGCGCCGATCGTGAATGAGCAAGTGGTCGCCGACAAGTCGTCTAGGATGGCGCTGGATGTAAACACGGATGGATCTGTCACTCTGTTTATGGGTCCGGACATGCCTGCTCAGGGTGCGTCGAACTGGATTCCGACTGTCCCCGGGAAAGCTTGGTTCCCCTACTGGCGGTTTTATTCGCCCACAGAAGCCTATTTTGATCGCAGTTGGGTTTTGCCCGACATCGAAAAAGCGAACTAACGCTGCGTGTTGAGCGAAAAAAACCACACCAATCCCTAACCGAAGGACGTGATCATGAAACGAGCCGCGTTTATAGCCGTATTGGCCCTCAGTATTTGCTCATCGGCCTATGCTGAAAAACAATCAGCACTCTCTCCCGACGAGATTAGAAGCCTCGCCAAGGAAGTCTATATTTTTGCCTTTCCGTTGGTCATGAACTATCGGACTATGCACGCTCAAGCCATTGCCCAAGGAGGTTTTGGCGAGTGGCTACATCTTGGCGCATCGTCTCCGGCAGACACGGATATTGTGACACCAAACAACGATACGCCCTACTCTTACGCCTGGGTTGATACGCGCGCCGAGCCTTGGGTTTTGACGATGCCACCAATCGAAGACGAACGCTTCTATACAAGCCAATGGGACGACCTGTGGGGCTATGTTCTCGATAACCCCGGTTCGGTCATTGATGGAAACGAAGGTCATTCTTACCTGCTAGCTTCACCGACGTGGGACGGACAGATTCCCGAGGGAATTGAGCGCATTGTGCAAGGTGAGAGCAGTTTTCTTGGTACGCTCACACGCACGCAAGTCTTAGGCGGTTCCGCTGACATGCCCCGTGTCCAAGACATTCAACAGAGCTATAGCCTGCAGCCTTTAAGCGCTTTTGCGGGCACGGAAACGCCGCCTGCAGCAGAGGCCATAGATTGGCCTGAATGGACAGAAGGCGACGAATTGTCCGAGAGGTTTTTTGAGTATGTGAGTTTTCTCGTTCCATTCACAACACCACACCCGGATGACGCCGCGATGTATGACAAGATGGCACTGCTTGGGCTGGAGCGTGAGAAAGCATGGAATACAGACGCACTGGACCCCGCTACGATTGATGCCCTGAACGCTGGTATTTCAGACGCCCGCGCTGAAATGCAGGAAGTTTCTGAAACGCTATTCGATCCAGCGGATTTTTATGACTCCCGTACGTCAATCGGCACAGATTACATCAACCGAGCCATGGGCGTTTATGTCGGCATCTTTGGAAATACGACAGATCAGGCCGTTTATCTGACTGAAGTGAACGATATTGACGGCAATCAAACGGACGGCGTTAAGCACGCGTACACCGTGACGTTTGAAGCGGGAAATCTTCCTCCGGTGAAATACTTCTGGTCCTATACGATGTACAGTCTTCCGGAGCGACTATTGGTAGATAACCCGATTGACAGATACTCGATCGGTAGCAGCACACCCGGCCTGAAGCAAAACGAAGATGGGTCGCTCACAATATATATTTCCAAAGACAGTCCAGGTAGGGATAAAGAAAGCAATTGGCTTCCCGCTCCCGATGGTCCATTTTGGGCGGTGCTTCGCACCTACGGTCCCGACAGCGCCATCCGAAACAAAGAGTGGGCACAACCGCCATTCATTCCACAAAAGTAAAGCGGCGCACAAGAAAGCGATATGCATAGCGCATATCGGACACATTGCTTCCCTTGATGTACAAAAGATCGACCCGAGTTTAGCTCAGCACTGACTGGGAAAGCACGATCATTAATCGCGCTAAGACCGGTCTACATCTCGTGCTCCGTCATAGGTAGTTCAGCAACACATAGACTGATAACAAGCCGGCAATCCAAAGCGCGGTGGTGCCGATCATCCAGGAGCGCGC
>JBCCFQ010000586.1:0-3233 GCA_039029655.1 Pseudomonadota bacterium
GGTAGGTCACGGTCTTGGGCGTACGATGCATGAAGCACCCGAAATGCCTAATTTTGGCAAAAGAGGACGTGGGAAAAAATTCTTAGACGGTATGGTAGTTGCTACAACCAAGTTCAAAGTGGTGGGTGATTCTTTACTGTTGTTCCATCAAAGTGACGACAAAGGCAACGGACTTGCTGCATTTGACAAGAGCGAAGATCAAGACGAGATTTTAGAGAGAGCTCAAAGCCAGCTTTTGTTGATCAAGTTTTAGAGGCTTATCTTACTGTCTAGATCACACCGGCGCGGCGCCGCATATTGGCTTTTTGTTTTTCGGAGAAGCTGCGCCAGTCCTTGTTCTTGAGGGCGCCTTCCAGGGAGTACAGATAGTAGCAAACTGGTAATTGAGACTCTGGGTGATTGGCGCGTATCTTTCGATATGCCGTGGCGGAACCAACTTTTCGTAAATCAATTTTGGTGAACACGCCGATTTCTTCAAGGCGTTTTGCCACGGTGTCACCAATGTTTCTCAAATTCGTGAGTTCCGACATACTCGATTCCTTCCTGCCGACATTGAGAGGCTAGGATCTCTCTCGATCTCAATATAGTTGCCCTTTGGGGTTTGGGTCAAGAAGGCTATGCAGACGCAATCGCTTGCCGGAATCTCAACATAGGAAAGTGGCGCCCAGGGCATTTGCTGGCTTCACCTTCGATCAATCCATGACCATTGACGTTGTCTGGACGGATGTCGTAGCGACCCATCAGGGTGCGGGTCAGTCGAACCAGTGCTTGGAATTGTTCCTCCGGCACTTCGTGTCTTTCGAAATTACCGATTAAACAAATACCTATGCCCAAATAGTTGCGCGCCGAGTTATTGCCAGAAACATGGGCGCCCCAAATGTCCCATTGCTGACGCCAATCGCTGGCGATTTCTCCCATGGCAAGTCCATTGCCGTTTCCGATCACATAGTGATACGGAATGGCATCAATGGGGTCGCCCGCTTGCCGTTCCCGATGGACTCTTTGCAGGAATTCAATGTCGCCATGTGTACTGGCACTGTGATGAATAACAATGTATCGCCAACGCTGTTTCCAGTACACGGTTCCCAGGCCGATTGTTGCCAGCGCCGTACTGGTGTAAACCAGGAAGCGGCGTCGGTTGAATTTTGACTTTGGTGCTGGTGGTGACGGTGACTTCAATTTTGAATCGCGAAAAACGTCGTTTGCTTCACATGCTTTGTTGCAAGACTTCGTCGAAGTCTTCCTGTGCTTTGTCTACATCCTGCCAGTCTTGCGAACCATGAGCAATTCCAAGTCTCTTTAGATTCTTTGACCCATTTACCGCGACGGCGACATCTGCAAGCTCGAACAAAGGGACGTCCGCGCTGGAATCTGAGTAGGCGATGATGTGTGCATTCTCAAGGGACTGATCTAGCCATTGTCTCACTCGACGGGCTTTCTCTGAGCCATAGCAATTTTCCAAACCGTTTTGAGATCCGACGCGACCGTTTCGCCAAATCAGGGGCGTGCAAAGCACTGTTTCGAAACCCAACCTCTTGGCCAAGTCTCCCACATAAAAATCGAAACTGGCGGTGGCTAGTATTGTGTGGTGCCCAGCACTTCGGTGAGCTTCCAATACCCAGGCGGCTCGTGGTCTCAAATGGCTCTTGACCAGTGCGTCAACAATCCATGAGGCAATTTCGGAAACCTCGGAAGCTTCCAAGCCTCCCAAGATTGTTTCAGTGGCCTTTTGCTTGAGTTTGGTGTTGTCATATCGACCCATCAAATACAAGCCATACAAAAAGGGTAAGTGAAGGGCTTTAAGCCAGCGGCTGGGCCGTTTTGCCAAGACCCGGATCAACAAAAAGGGAAACGTATCTATGGTGGTAATGGTCTCGTCAAGATCGAAAACCACGACCACCTTTTTTTGTTGACTCATTAAGCGATTCTTAGGTCAGCATGAACCCGGCAATGGATGCGGTCATCCAAGAGGCGATAGCACCGCCAAACATAGCTCGAAGTCCTACTTTGGCCAAATCTGATCGTCTCTCAGGAGCCAGTGAACCAAACCCGCCGATTTGAATACCTATGGAGGAGAAATTGGCGAAGCCGCAGAGGGCGTACGTTGAGATGATGATGGCTTTTTCGCTGATGGCGCCACTTTGAATGTAATCTCCCAGCTGAGCGAAGGACACAAACTCATTCAAGGAAAGTTTTATGCCCAACAAATTGCCTACTTGACCGGCTTCGGCCCAGGGCACACCCATGGACCAAGCCAAAGGTTTGAGTAAGAAACCAAACAGAGTTTGCAATGAGCCGGGGAAAACGCCGCCGTACTCTTGCTCGACTGGTGACATGCCACCAGAGGAGTAGGTATGAAGTGCGCCTCCTAGCAAGTAACCATCTATGAGCTTGTCCAGTTGGTTAAGCAACAAATCCAGTACTGCAATAAGGGCGATGAATCCCAATAACATGGCACCGACGTTTACCGCCAGCTTTAAACCATCGGTTATCCCATTGGTCGCGGCTTCAATAACATTACCGCCTACGGATACATCGGGTAACTGCACCTCACCTGCAGACTGGGGCCGATCTAACTCTGGCATGATGATCTTGCCAACCACCAGCGCGGCGGGAGCTGACATCACCGCAGCCGCCACCAGGTGGCCTGCGGGGACACCCATCACGATGTAACCGGCTAGGACACCGCCGGCAACTGTGGCGAAGCCACCCACCATGATAGTGAGCAACTCAGAATTGGTGACTCGTCCCAAGAAAGGTTTGATTAAAAGTGGTGCTTCGGTTTGGCCTACAAAAATGTTGGCAGTACAACTCAAGGTCTCAACACCGGAAGTGCCGATGGTCCAGCGCATGAAACGACTCATGGCGACGATCACTTTTTGCATAATGCCAAAGTAATACAACACGCTCATAAAGCCGCCGAAGAAAATAATCGTGGGCAGGATATGAAACGCAAACAAGAAACCAAACCCTGGCCATCCCCCTTCTGGCCCTGGAAAGTTGTACTCGGGGTTGGCTAAGTTGGCGAACAAAAACTTAGCGCCGTAGGCGGCAAGCCCTAAAAACTTTTCCACCCCTTCACTGAACTTTGCGAATATCTCGTTGCCTGGAAGTTGGTTGGTTACCAGTGTTGCGACACCGGTGACAACGATAAGCGCCAGAATGGTTTGCTGAAATTTTGCCGCGAATTTTAGGTAGGAATTTTGGAAGCCCACACCCACCGGCGCCCCCAC